>CAYFWA010000114.1:8820-12167 GCA_964346625.1 uncultured Myxococcales bacterium | reverse complement strand
TCTGGTCGTCCCGTGGCACATTCACGTTCCTGCTCCCAGCTCGTTCCAGACCCATCAAGGGTGCATACGGGAACCCTGCTCGAGCAGTGGATAGAGCGCGCCGAGGCCTTCCTGGGCATACCGGCGGCCGAGGTGGGGCGCATCGGGGGCGAACGGTGCGAGCTGGGCGACTAGCTCACCGTGGCGGTGGTCAACTCCTTGGCGAAGCACGCGGCCGAGCTGGCGCCGCACATCGGCCGGGAGCGGACAGAAACGAAATCCTTCATAGGACTTGACCAGCTTGACACCAAGGGTAAACATAGTGGCAGGCACGGAAGCCGCCAAAAAGAAAGAAGTCAAACCGACGAAGTTGCGGCCGCCGGAGCCGTCGGAATGTTGAGAGCACTGCTCTGAGAAGCCCTCGAACGTAGTGACCAGGGCCTGGGAGTTGGTACCATGCCTGGACCATGGGTCAATTCGAATACAAAGAGGAGGGAGAACGTGTTGAACCTAAAAGAGATGCTGGCGGACGCCCCACCGATGAATGACGATGATAGACGAGTGCAGCGCAGAAGCTATGTGTACGGAACCACAAAAATCGAGAATGATTACATTACCCGCGATATCGTTGACGAGGTAGAGCGCGAGATGTGCGTCGAAGATGAAAACTGCAGATGAACGTCATTCTAAGCCAGCCCAAAAGGCCCCATTCGTACGTTTAAGCGATAGAAAAATAGCAAAAAAAGAGGCAGAAAACGCCTTCCGCCAGTTTGACCACATGATGAAACTGGTGGATGAATACTCAGACAAGTTTTTCGAACTAAAAGAATACCACATTCTTGAACTAAATAGACTCGCAGTAGAGTGCCTGGTTGAGAATCCCGGCGCATACCGTCAAGTTCCAATAGAAATTACAAAAGCCAAGCATGAGCCGCCTGATTACCAAGAAGTCCCTAAACTCGTAGGTGAAATGTGCGATTATGTTAACAAAGGCTGGGACAAAGGAGCAATTCACCTTGCGGCATATTTATTGTGGAGGCTAAACTGGATTCATCCGTTTGAAGACGGAAATGGCAGAACGGCAAGGGCAGTTTCGTACATAATACTATGTATTCATTCACGTAAACGTCTGCCGGGCAAGAAAGCAATACCAGACCGTATTTCAGAGGATAAACAGCCGTATTACGAAGCCCTGGAAGCCTCCGACGAAGCAAGTAACGAGGGCGGGGTCTCTATTGATGCTGTCGAAGATTATCTCCAAGGCTTACTGGTTGAACAAATAACCGATGCGACAGCGGATAGCTCTTCAAGCCAGCAGCCACTGAAATCAACAAGGATAACGAGCAATAACGGAAAGAAAAAAAGGGCTGCAATTAGCTCCATTAACCTTAGTAGTGATGAGCGCGAAACGAGGATATGGGGTATGCGGGCGGTCCATTTTTTCGGATTGTCAAGCGCGATAATTATAGCCGTGGGAGCTATTATTGCAGCGATAATAACAAAGTGCTAGGCAGCAACTGTCCCCCCATTGCTTCACCAACGGATTCCCCACCCCCTGAACCCGCGCGATCCGCTTGTTCCGCTCGCGCTCCCACGCATCCGGCGGGTCGCCGCGGCGAAGACCACGGCCGCGAAGACGAGGATCAGGCGGTGCATGGGGCTCCCTTCCGAGTCTGGACGGCTCTATGATGCCAGAGGTGGGGCGAGGTGAGCAAGGCGTAGCTCATGAGGCGGCAGGGCAACGGACAAAGTCTCCGGCCAGCACGACATCTGGTGCGCCGCCGCCGCCCCGGCCTCTACATCTTGTGCCATCCTCCGACAATGCCGGGACCCTGCATGCGGCGGGAATTCCAGCCCCCCCCCGTCAGGCCGTGGCGCGGGACAGGCCGATGTCGAGCTCGTCCACGATCCTCCGACAATGCCGGGACCCTGCATGCGGCGGGAATTCCAGCCCCCCCCCGTCAGGCCGTGGCGCGGGACAGGCCGATGTCGAGCTCGTCCACGATGCGCTGGTACTTGGCCTCTAGCTCGGCCTCGTTTTCGCCGCCCACGTAGACGAGGGCGAGGGCGAAGCTGTAGGCGTCCTGCTCCATCATCTGGGACAGGCGCTGGCCCTCCTTGGCCCGCAGCTCGATGAAGGTGCCGGGGTTTTCGGCCTCGATGCGCTGCAGCTCCTCCACGGAGGGCACCCGGGTGACGAAGGCGTCCTCGAACTCGCGCAGAAAGAACGTCGCCGCGCAGGCGTGCGCGCCGCCCGCCCGCGGGAACGAGGGCTCCCGGCCCAGGGCCACGTCCACGGCCATGGCGTAGTTGGACAGACCGTCCACTTTTTCGAAGATGTCCGCGTGGTGCAGCGCGATGCGCGGGTTGATCTCCAGCAGCCAGATCTGATCGGCGGTCTCGTCCCAGTAGAACTCGATGTTGAAGGGCGCGTCGTCGTAGCCGAGCTGGGTGACCAGCCGCTGGGCCAGCTCCGACATGCGCTCCTGCACGGCGGCGGGGAGCTGCGACGGGTACTGGTAGCGGGCGAACACGGAGCTGCCCGGCACCCGTACCGAGTCCACCACGCCGAAGGTGTAGGGTCGGCCCCGAAACACGCAGCCCTCCAGGGTGACCTGGTGCCCGCCGATGATCTGCTCGGCCAGACACCAGGTCTGCCCCACCCCCCCCACCTCCGGGGGGAGCTCGGCGAGCTCCAGGAGCCGGTCGAAGGGGCCGGTGAGCCGCCGGATGTGCATGCGGGTCTCGGCCAGCGCCCGCTGGAAATCGGCGTCGTCGCGGATCCGAAAGCCCAGGTGCGAGGCGAAGGACTTCACCGGCTTCATCCAGAAGGGATACTCGAGCTCGATGTCCGCGCGCGGGTTTTCGGCGAAGGGATCGAAGCGCACGAACCGGGGCACGTGCTCCGGGATGGCGCGCCGCTGCTCCAAACGGCTCCAGTACTTGTGCTCGCACTTGAGCACCGCCTCCAGCGTGGCGGTGGGCACCCCCGCCGCACGCGCCAGCAGCGGCTGAATGGTGCTCTCCGGAAAGTCCCGGTAGGCGATCACCGCGTCCACCGTCCCCGCGAGCTCCGCGAGCTGGGCCTCCCCCTCGCGCAGCATGGCGTCGATGTCGTAGCCGCGCTCCCCGCCGGCCAGCACCTCGTCGCTCAGCAGGCGGTGAAAATGGCACTTTGACGCGATCTGCAACGACTCGAGCTGCCGCCGGGTAAAGGCGTCCAGCGCGATGACGAACACGTTCTTGCTGACGTCCGACATGATGTGCTCCTTTGCCTCCATGACATCGCGGGTCCTTTCGCCGCCCTTTTGGGGCCCACCGTCGAAGCCGGCCGTCGAAGCCGGCCGTCGAAGCCGGCCGTCGAAGCC
>CAYFWA010000114.1:1268-8720 GCA_964346625.1 uncultured Myxococcales bacterium | reverse complement strand
GCCCACCGTCGAAGCCGGCCGTCGAAGCCGGCCGTCGAAGCCGGCCGTCGAAGCCGGCCCGGGAGATCCGCGCGCTACTGGTGGTTGCTGTTTTTCCCGTAGGCCCCCTGCAGCAGCCCCTGCAAGAAGTGGCGGGCGTGGACCCCCAGGGTGCGGATGCGGTAGCCCCCCTCCTGCACCACCAGGGTGGGCAGCCGCAGGGCGCCGATCCACTGGCCGTTGAGCTCCAGATCCCGGGCGGTGAGCTGCCAGGTGCCGGTGGGATCCTCGCGCACCGTGTCCAGGCCGAGAGGCACCACCAGCAGGTCCGGGTTGAAGTCCGTGATGGCCGCCAGGGCTTTCTTGAGGGCGCCGCGGTAGCGCTGCCCCTTCACGTTCCGGGGCAGCGGCAGGTTGAGGTTGTAGCCCTCGCCGGGACCGGCGCCGGTCTCCTCGGCGAACCCCGAGAAGTAGGGGTAGGCATAGGCCGGATCGCCGTGGATGGACACGGTGAAAACGTCGGCCCGCTCGTAGAAGATGTTCTGGTGGCCGTTGCCGTGGTGGTAGTCCAGGTCCAGCATGGCCACCCGGCCGTGTTGGCTGAGATAGTGGGCGCAGATGGACGCGTTGTTGAAGTAGCAGAAGCCGCCGAAGTTGCTGCGCTCGGCGTGGTGGCCGGGGGGCCGCACCAGAGCGTAGGCGAGGTGGCGCCCCGCCAGGATCTGGTCCGCTACCGTGAGGGCGGTGTCCACCCCCCGCCGCGCCGCGGGGTAGGCGGACTGGCTGATGGGGGTGAAGGTGTCGATGCAGTAGTAGCCCGCCCGCACCGAGAGGTCCTTGGGGGGACGCGTGGCGTTGCGGATGGGGAACACGTAGGGGTAGACCGACTTGCCCTCGGGGGCGCCGGCGCAGGCCCGCCGCAGAAAGGACACGAGCTCCGCGTCGTGCACGGCGATGATGTGCTTGCGCGGGTACTCCTTGACCTTCACGTCCTCGGTGAGCCCGCTGCCGGCGAGCTCGGCGGTGATGGTGCTCACGCGGGCGGGCCACTGCAGGTAGCCCCGCTCCCGGACGTGGTGGATGTCGTGCCGGTCGTTGGTGGCGACGGCGATCCGGTCCGGGGGCCGCGGCGTGAGGGGGGGGCGCCGCCGGCGCCGCTCCAGGTAGCGCGGTTCGCGCAGCGCCACGGGATCCGCGACGAATGAGCCCACCACCTGGTCCACGTACTCCGGCGGGCAGCGGTGGGCGTAGCGGCGCTCGAAGATGGCGCGCACGGCCTTGCGCGCGAAGGCCGCCCGCAGCGGGGTCTTGCCGTCGAGGCCGTCGTAGACCAGGTGGGCCACGCAGTCGGTGGGACCGTCGGGCAGCGACGTCTCGTAGAGGGTGCCCACCACCGGGCGGGCGCCGAACTCTTCCAGCAGCCAGAGCCGCTCGGCGGCCTGGGCCCGCAGCTCCGCATCGGTGCACTGGTGCGGCTCGTCGGGCAGGGACTCGGTAAACAGGCCCCTGAGCTCGAGGCGGATGGCGTCGTTGCGCAGGTACTCGTACAGGGCCGTCCGCACGCCCCGGCTTTCGAACTCCTCGGCCACCGAGAGGTACTCCAGGTAGCGAAACCCCACCTCGGGGTCGTCGAGCACGTTGGCAAAGCCCATCACCCGCCGCCGGGCGTTCTCGGCCACGTAGAGCACGGTCCGAAAGCGTTGCCGGAAGGGGTTGCGCAGCTCGGAAACCAGGTTGTCGAAGGCGTCCTCCGGCGGCGGCGGTCGATCCGCCGCCAGGATCTCCTTCACCTCCCCGATGGCCGACCGGTTGACGGGCAGGGCGTCGTCATGGATGAGGCGGACACGAAACACGAGTGATCAGCTCCTTTAGGGCTCGCGCAAGAATAAGTTCAACGCACCGAGGGCGTCGAGGCGCAATTCTGTCAAGAAGCGAGGAGGGCGAATACATTGACGTATTTAACCGACGAGCGACGCAGACAGAATTGATGGATCGGCGGCCGAATGCCGAAGTTATTCTTGCGCGAGCCCTTACGACCCTGTTTCGATTGGACCGTCTCGATTGTACGCCCGCACGCAGCGTCGGGCTACACCAGCTTGCGTGGGATGGTCTCGTCCCAGCTCTTGGAGTAGACCCGGCTGCCGTTGAGGTAGGCGTCCAGGGTGGCGCGTACCCGGAAGCGTCGCTTGGTAGAGGTGAGCGTCGTCCGGGTGAAGGTCTCGGCCTTCCACCCCGGCCGTTCGAAGACCATGTCGCAGCGCGCCTCGCCCTTGAGGGAGTCGTAGTCGTCGTACTGGTAGGTGTAGCGCTCCTCCACGTTGGTGGAGATCTCCACGTCGGCGTCGGCGATGCGCACCGTGCCCTCGTCGTTTTTCACCGTCACGGTGGTGGTCTCGTCCATCATGTTGCGCTGGATGAGCCACGTCCGATCGGGCTTGGCGAGCTGCTCGAACCGGCCCGCCGGCCCGATGACCGGCTCGGGGAAGGGGCGCGCTGGCACCTTCTCCGCGTTGCGCGGCAGCTCCGGCAGCAGCAGCCGGCTCGCCCCGGTGTGGATGGTGAGACGCGCCGGCTCGGGGGAGGGCCAGGCGATGGGCCAGTAGGACGAGGAGATGGCGATGCGGAGCCGGTGGCCCTTGGGCACCATCTGGGCGATCTTCTTGAGCTGGAGCCTCACCCGGTGCTTCTTGCGGGGCTCCAGGGGCGCGGGGTGCTCGTGGCCGTCCCGGTGGGTCAGGTTCAGCAGGCCAAAGGTGATCCGCGTGGCCTTGTCGTCGGGGGCCACGTCGGACAGCCGCACCGCCAGCAGGGCGTTGGGGCGGCTCGAGGAGAGCTCGAGATCCAGCTCCGGCGAGCCGAGGATGGAGAGCTTGTTCTTCAGCGGCTCGCTCTCGAAGACCAGGGCGCCCCCGTCCTCCTCGCGCTGATCGTGGGGCAGGTCGGGGGCCACGGCGTAGAAGCTCCACTTGCCGCCGAACAGCCCGACGCTGAGGGGAGACTGCACCTTGAAGGTGCGCTCGGCGGGGGCGGCCCCGTCTCCGGGCGAGAGCCCGCCGTCCTCGTCGAGCCAGAAAGGACGCGTCTCGACGAGGTCCGAGGGCCACGAGGGCACGGTGAGCCACCGCCCCGGCCGGTAGTTGATGCTGGTCCGGGGGGGCGCCCAGTCCTGCATCCAGACCGTGAGGGGGGGCTCGGACATGATGCCGCTGTCGATCCCCTTGAGCCAGTGGTCCCACCACCGCTTCGATTCCTGTAAAAAGCCGATGGCGGGGCCCGGCGTGCCGAACTGGGGGTAGACGTGGCTCCAGGGCCCGATGATGCCCTTGCACGGGACCTGAAGCCCCTTCATGAGGCGGAACACGGCGTTGGTGTAGCCGTCGGCCCAGCCGCCCACCGCCAGCACGGGGCACTTGATCCGGCTGAAGTCCTCGCACACCGATCCGTGCTTCCAGTAGTCGTCCCGCCAGGGGTGGCGCATCCACTCGGCCACCCACAGCCCGCTGCCCTCGAGGCGCTCCTTCCACTGCTCCAGCCAGCTCTCCCCCACGATCTCGGGGTCCGGGGGCTGGGCGTTGCGCGCGAACATGGTGGAGGCCCAGGAGAGGTTGTCCGCCAGCAGGCAGCCCCCCATGTAGTGGACGTCGTCCCCGTAGCGATCATCGGTGGAGCACACCGTGATGACGGCCTTGAGCTCCGGGGGCTGCAGCGCCGCGAGCTGCAGGCCGTTGAAGCCCCCCCAGGAGATGCCCACCATGCCCACGCCCCCGTCGCACCAGGGCTGCTCGCCGATCCACTCGAGCACGTCCAACCCGTCGAGCTGCTCGATGGTCAGATACTCGTCCTCGAGGACCCCCTCCGAGTCGCCGCTGCCGCGCATGTCCACGCGGACGCAGGCGTAGCCGTGCCCGGCGAGATAGGTGTAGGCCGTCTCGTCGTCGTAGCGCGTGTGGTCGCGCTTGCGGTAGGGGATGTACTCCAGGATGGCCGGGACGGGCTCCTGCTCGGCGCTCACCGGGTACCAGAGCCGCGCCGAGAGCCGGCAGCCGTCGCGCATGGGGATCCAGACGTGCTCCACGGATTTGATCTCGTAGGGGAACTTCGTCACGGTGCGCGGGACCCCCTCCTCGCGGGCCGCCCGCTGCGGGGTCCGGTGCTGCACCGCCGGACGCAGGGGACGGATCCGGAACCCCAGGGCATCCTTGCAGCGGCGGTAGGTATCCAGCATCTCGCTTTGGGACTTCCCGCCCAGGTAGATCACCCCCAGCCGGAAGCTGTAGGGCTCCTGATCCTGCAGCTCGCCCAGGCGCTGTCCGGTGGTGACGTGGGGTTGGATGAGCGCCCCCTCGAACTCCTCCTCCAGCTCCTGGATGAGCTCGGCAGACGGGACGTGGCTCACGATCCCGTCGCGGAACTCGCGCAGGTAGAACTTGGCGGCGATCTTGTACTCCCCCTGGCGGTGGGGGAAGGCGGGCTCGCGTCCCAGGGCGAGATCCACGATGACCTGCTGGTTGGGGGCGCCGTCCACCTTGTAGAACAGATCGCTGTGGGACTGGGAGATCCGGGGGTTGATCTCCAGCACGCGGAGTTGATCCAGACGCATGTCGTAGAAGAACTCGATGTTGAACGCCCCGTGATCGTAGCCGATGTGCCCGATGATCCGCCGCGTGAGGTCATCGATGCGTTTGCGCACGTCCACCGGGAGCCGGGAGGGGTACTGGTATCTGGAAAAGGTGGTCCGTCCGGGGAAACGGTGGGAGTCGATGAGCCCGAAGGTCTTCACCACCCCGTGGCGGGCGTACCCCTCCACGGTGCACATCCGGCCGCCGATGGTCTCCTCGGCGATGCACCAGGTGGCGTCCACGCCGCCCACGTCGATCCCCACCTCCTGCAGGAAGTTGTTGTAGGGCTGGCCGTAGCGGGCGATGTTGTCCCGGATGACGGGCAGGGCCCCCTGGAAGTCGTCGGGTCCCGCAATGTAGTAGGACAGGAAGCTCGCGTAGGACTTCACCGGCTTGAGGAAGAAGGGATACCGGAGCTTGATCTTCGACAGGGGATCCTCGTCGAAGGGGTTCACGGCCTCGAACTCCGGGATGGCCTCGGGGATCACCGCCTTCTGCTCGGTGCGGCTGCGGTACTTGTGCGAGCACTTCACGATGGACTCCGCCGTGGGACCGGCCAGCCCTCGCTCCTGACACAGCACCGCGCGCAGCTCGGTGGAGGGGAAGTCCCAGAAGGTGGTGATGCCGTCCACGGTGCCCTCGAAGGCGTCGAGCTGGCGCCGGGCCTTGTCCAGCAGCCAGCCGAACTCGTAGGCCTCGGCCTCCACCACCTCCTCCGGGGCGAGCAGCGAGTGGAAGACGTACTCGTCGGCGCCGGGGATGTGGGCCATCTGGGCGCGGTTCGCGTCGTTGAGTCCAAAGACGAAGATGTTCTTGGGCATCGAGGGGGTCCTTTCTCTGCTGATTCCCCAGCGGATGGGGGCAGGTTCCGAGTCGGTCCGACGACCGTCGTAGTAGCGATCCAGAGCACCGGCTGGCAAACCAGGCGATCATCATATCCCGCTCCAGCGGGGGCGCTAGCGATATTTACGGGGGCGTCGGCAGGGGTTGGGGTAGCCCGGGGCGTTTCGCAGATCCTCGTCGCGCGACTGTCTCAGCAGTGGCGAATGGTTCATGGGTTCACGGTTGATGTCGGTGGCTACGTTCGTTGCTCTGGTCTGGCTCGAATGCGGCTCAACGGTCCTCGATCTGGATGTCCAGCGCCTTTACGCAGCGCTCGTAACGGGCGAGGAGATCCTCGTCGCTGTCGGCGCCGAGGTAGATCACGGCGAGGCGATAGCTGTAGGGCTCCTGCCCCGGCAGCTCCGACAGTCGGGCGCCCTCGGGGATCTGGATCAGGATCCGGGCTCCGAGGATCTCCTCCTCGATCTCGGCGATGCGCTTTGGATCGGGGATCTTCCGGACCACTCCGTCGGCGAACCGCGCGAGGATGAACTTCGAGGCAACCCGATAGTGCCCCTCCCGGTGCTCCGGCGTGGGCCGCTGTCCGGTGGCCAGCTCCACGGCCACCTGGTGATTCGAGGCGCCGTCCACCTTGTGGAACAGATCGCTGTGGGACTGCGAGATGCGGGTGTTGATCTCGAGGAGGGTGAGACGATCCTGCTCGGGATCGTAGAAGTACTCCACGTTGAACGGAGAGTTGTCGAAGCCCATCTGGCGGATCACCCGACGCGTGAGCTGGGCCATCCGGTCCTTGACCCCTTCCGGGAGCCGGGAGGGATAACGGTAGCGGAAAAACGTCGAGGTGTCCGGGTAGTTCAGGGAGTCGATGGCGCCATAGATCCTCACCTCGCCCTCATAGGAGTAACCGGCGATGGTGTGCTGCTGTCCGCAAATGAGCTCCTCCACGATACAGGAGCGGCCGGACATGTCCGCCACCTCGGGGGGCAGGTCCACGCGCTTTAGCATCTGATCGAAGGGACCGCCAAAGCGGCCGATTTTTTCCCGGACCTCATGGATGGCCTCTCGAAGCGCGTCCGGGCCGTCCAGTCGGAACCCGAGCTGGGAGGCGAAGGCCTTGATGGGCTTGATCCAGAGCGGGAAGCGCAGATCCAAACGCGACAGGGTCTCGTCCACGTCCGCGAAGGGGTCCACGCGGTCGAAGCGGGGGACGTGCTCCGGGATGGCCTTGACCTGCTCCAGGCGGCTCCAGTATTTATGCTCGCAGCGAACCACCGCCTGCAGCCGGGGTCCGGGCAGGCCGTACTCGTGGCACAAGATGGGGACCATGATGCTCACGGGGAAATCCCAAAAGCCCATCACCCCGTCGATGGATCCCTCGAAGGCGTCGAGCTGCTGGCGAGCCTGGTCGAGCCACTTTGCGACGGGGTAGTGGTCGGCGGTCTTGATTCGCTCCAGGTCCAATACCTTGTGGAAACGATACCGCTCGTATCCCTCGATGGTGCGGATCATGTCCATGTTGAACTCGTCGAGACCGATTACAAACACGTTCAGCGGCATGGGGCGGGCCTCCTCTGGGCGGTCGGAGCGAGCCTGGTTGTGCCGATCGCACGATACCATTACGTGGGCTTGACAAAAGCAAGAACCATTCCTTCACGGCTGCGGTGCAAACCAGCTCGGTTTTCAATGGGTTGCGTCGTTGTCGAACAGGTGGGGGGGATCGCCGGACGAGGAAACGAGAATGGCTTGTCCCGCCACGGAATTGATCTGTGTCAAGCGTGTACCCGGCATGGGTCCGGCCGCAGGGGAGACGGCTCGGGCCCGAGTCAGACTCGTTTCCAGCGCCGACCGAGCAGGAGCCGGAGCTTGCGGCGCTCGGCGTCGGTCAATCCCTCGGGTCGTCCGTCGCCCAAGTGGGCATCTGGGGTCTCGGTGGGGTTGCCGCCTGCCTCGGCGGGTTTGCCGCCTGCCTCGGCGGGTTTGCCGCCTGCCTCGGCGGGTTTGCCGCCTGCCT
>CAYFWA010000114.1:0-1168 GCA_964346625.1 uncultured Myxococcales bacterium | reverse complement strand
CGGCGGGGTTGCCGCCTGCCTCGGCGGGTTTGCCGCCTGCCTCGGCGGGGTCGTCGCCTGCCTCGGAGGGGTTGCCGTCCCCGAGGCCGACGTTCCCTTCGGCGCCGGGGGCCGCGGCCACGGCCTCCTCGCACGCCCGCAGGGCCTCGGGCGTGTGGGCCGCGTCGATCTCGTGCTGGAGCCGGTAGAAGGTGGGAGAGCACTCGCCGCACAGCTCCCCGATGACGCCATAGGACATCCGGTGGACGCAGCAGGGGCCGTGGTCGCGGATGGCCGCCCGGTGCGCGGCGGTGGCGTAGCCCTTGTGCTGGTCGAACCCGTAGGCGGGGTGGTCTCGGTGGAGCGCCTGCATGATCCGGTCCCGCTCGGTCTTGGCCATGATGGAGGCCGCGGCGATGGAGTAGTTGATGCCATCGCCCTTGGTGAAGGCGTTCTGGGGGACCTCCAGCTCGGGCAGGGTGCGGGCGTCCACCAGCACGTGATGGGGGGGCTCCGGGAGCGCCTCGATGGCGCGTTGCATGGCCCGCAGAGCGGCCTGGTAGATGTTGATCCGGTCGATCTCGGCCACGTCGGCCCGTCCCACCCCCACCGCCGCGCCGGTGTCCCGGATGGCCCGAGCGAGCCGGTCGCGCTCCTCGGCGTCGAGTCGCTTGGAGTCGTCCACCCCGTCCACGATGGTGTCGGGGGGAAACACCACGGCGGCGGCCACCACCGGCCCGGCCAGCGGCCCGATGCCGGCCTCGTCCACCCCCGCGACGCGCTGGATCCCGGACTTCCAGAGCACGCGCTCGAAGTTGGCCATCTGGTCCAGCCGCTGCGCTCGCTCCCGCTTCCGCTCGAAGCGACGGGCGAGCACGTCGTGGATCTGGCGGGCGCCCTTGCGCGGGTCGCGCCGCAGCTTGCTCAAAAGCTGCGCGGTCACCGGCTCGTCCCCAAGGACGTAACGCTCTCGCAAGGCCGCAATGGACAGCTTGGACGGAGGGCGAGGCATTCCGCGAAGCGTAGTACGCGAGCCGGCCTAAGGCAACGGGGTGCGGCAACGGGGTGCGGCAACGGGGTGCGGCAACGGGGTGCGGCTACGGGGTGCGGCTACGGGGTGCGGCTACGGGGTGCGGCAACGGGGTGCGGCTACGGGGTGCGGCTACGGGGTGCGGCTACGGGGTGCGGC
>CAYFWA010000113.1:0-12196 GCA_964346625.1 uncultured Myxococcales bacterium | reverse complement strand
GCGAGCTCACGCAGCCAGCCGGGATGGATCGGCGGCCTGAACGATCAGATAATTCATGATCGGAGCCTAACATCCCGCGGGAGACGCGATAGCGACATTTTGCGAGAAAGATCAGCCGACAAAGAGGATTTTGTGTGCGTTGCGGACGATTTGGCATGCTATTTGCTGATCTCAAACTTCGATACGTTGCGACGTTTGCCAACCAGGCGCGCGACGAGGTCGCTCGAGACGTCGCCACAGTCGCGACAGAGGGTGGGCGGGCCCCCAGCGCCCACCTCGCCCCGACGATCATGGGCGCGGAGGTGCCGAGGATGGGCGTTTTACATCACGGAAACCAGAAATCTACCGGGAGCGACGTCGAGGCGCGAGGGTCCCGTCCATGGCGCTCTGCCTCCGAGCCCCGGTGGCGAGGGCGCCCCGAGACCCTGCGAGCGCTACAGGGCTACCGCGCCGCCAACTGCGTCTCCATCTACCTGCCCGTGTCTTCGCGCGCCGCGGGCATCGATCAGCTCAAGGAGTCCCTGCGTGAGGCCTACCGGGTGCTGCTGTCGCGACCGCGGGTCCGCGGCGAGGCCGAGGCCATCCTCGCCACGGCTTGGACCCTGCACGAGGCCGATCTGTTGTGGTCCGAGCCGGAGTCGGGCCTGGCGCTGTTTCTGTCCATCGACCGGATGCTCGCCTATCGCCTGCCCCGCCGGCCCCCCCCGGAGGTCTGGGTGGATCGTCGGTTCCACCTCGCGTCCTATCGACGGTGTCTGCGTGGCTATCCGGTGTCGGCGCCTCCCGGGGTGCTAGATTCAACGCCGGCTCGGATCGCTGGCCCCGTGCTCGAGATCGTACCGTAGGGTCGACAGTCTGCATCCGACCCACGCGAGAAGCGTGACCGTCGCGAACGAGGATCGCGGATCAGAACCCATTGAAGCAATACGAAGCAACACCGAGCACAACACCAAAAACAAGGAGCCCAGGGTGCATGATTGAGCCAAGACAACTCGTGCGGATGGATCAAGAGGTGGGCGAGCCCCGGCTGTCGATCTACCTACCCGGAGGCGCAACGGCGGCGGAGGCGGATGCCCCGACCCCCACGCCCGAGCCGCCCTCCGGAGGGTCCTCCCAGCCGGCCGGCTCGCAGTCCCCGATGCGAGCGCGGATCCGTGCCGCGGCGCGCGACGCTCAGGCCACCTTGCGTCGGCGCTACCCGCGAGAGGTCGCCGAGGCCCTGCTCCAGCCCATTGCCGCCCTGACCCGCAACCGCCGCTTTCTGGCGCAGCCCATGCCGGGCCTGAGCATCTTCGTCAACCCGGAGCGGGCCCGGGCGGTCCCGCTGCTGGATCCGGTCCAGCCTCGCGTGTCGCTGGATGGTCGCTTCTACTTCGGGCCCCTTTTGCCCCAGCTCAGCTCCGACGCGGTGTTTTGGATCCTGGTGCTGGATCGACCGCTGCGGCTGCTGCAAGCCACCGCGGGGTCGGCGCGCGAGCTGAGCGGCGAGGATCTTCCCGGCGAGGTGGCCCACAAGCTCTGGCCGCCGGCCTCCGCGCTGGAGCAGGCGCGCCCCGACGTCTTCGAGCCCGGGGCCATGCGCCGGGTGGCCGGGGCGGTGGATCGCCTGCTCGCCCGGCGGCACCAGCCCCTGGTGCTGGCTGGTCCCACGGCCCTTCGAGAGGCGTTCCGCGCCGCGTCCCACCACCCGCTGACGCTGTACTTCGGCCTGGAGCTCGCGCCGGGAGAGGCCGCGACGCTGGAGTACCTCCGCGAGCAGGCCTTGTCCCTGGTTGCGCCGCGCTTTCGCGAGGCGCAGCGCGACGCCCTCTCCGAGGTGCGTGAGGTGTCGGGTACGGCGCTGGGCGACTCGGACGTCGGGCGCGTGCTGCGCCAGGCCCAGCGGGGGCTGCTGGAGCAGGTCGTGCTCGCCGGCCCGCGCGAGGCCGGGACCGCGGCGCCGCAGCGCCCCGCGGCCCCCCAAGCCCATCCCCGGGACCGCGACGAGGAGACGACGCTGCAGGAGCAGCTCAGCCGGATCGCGCTCTATGGCCGGATGAACCGCAGCAGCGTCTTCGTGGTCCCGCCCGACCAGGTCCCAGGGGGAGGCGTGGTGGCGGCCCGGTACCGTCACGTGCCGTAGGGGCTCACGTTCCCCTGGGCCGCAACCCAGCCCATACCCGATCGCGACAGCACCGACCAGCACCGACCGCGTCCCCGGGGGCCGTCCCGCGGTGACCGCGTCCCCGGGAGCCGTCCCGCGGTGGGCTCGCCCGCCGCGGATCGAGGCGAGGCCCCCGGGAGGGTACTCCCCCGGTTCGGGTGAGCCAGGCTTCGGGTGAGCCAGGTTTGCCCCCGAAACCATGGGGGTTCGAGACAAACCGGGCTCACGGCAAAAGCGGATCGCCCGCGACCCGGGGATCCCGCAGGGATTGATCCCCGAGCAAATCCGGTCGGCCGCGGTGTGACGCCTCCGAGCTGGTACGGGGTTTGCTGCCTCTCGCCTTTCATGAACATGCTCAAAAGCCCAGGTCGTCCCGCACGTCCCGCCTGGATGTTGGCGTGCGACATCGATGGCACGTTGCTTCGAGACGGCGAGCCCACCTCCGGTCTCGGGGAGCTGCACCGCCACCTCGAGGAGGCCCCCCCTTCCTTGCGGCTGGTCTACGCCACCGGGCGGACCTATACCTCGGTGCGGGCCTTGATCCGCCGGGGGCGCCTCCCGCCCCCTGACGCGGTGACCTCGCAGGTGGGCACCGAGCTGTGGCTCCCCCCTTGGCGCGCCCCCCTCCGGCGATATGCCGGACACATCGGGGAGCGCTGGGACGCCGACGCCGCGCGAGCCGCCCTGGCGGGCCAGCCCGGGGTCACTTTGCAACCGGCCGGCTATCAGACCCCGTACAAAGCCAGCGCCTTCGTGTCGCCCGCCGAGGTTCCGGCGGTCCAGCAGGCCGTTCGAGCCGCCCTGGACCACCGCAAAATAGAGGCTCGTTTCGTCTACTCTGGCCAGCGGTTCCTGGACGTGCTGCCCGCTCGCTCGGGCAAGCGCGCGGCCATCCGGTTTTTACAAGAGCTGTGGGATGGCCGCCCGCAGGTGGTGGCCTGCGGGGACTCGGGCAACGACGCCGACATGCTCGCCGATCCGGCCACCATGGGCGTGATCGTGGGCAACGCCCACGACGTGAAGCTCGATCCCCTGCGGCTCCGGCCGCGGGTCTATCGCGCCGTGCGCGAATATGCCGCGGGCGTGCTGGAGGGAGCCACGTTGTTCGGGCTGTTTTCGCAGCATCCCGGCTGCGCCCCCGCCACTCGCATCCCCACCGCCACGGGAGGGGACGGGCAGGCCGGGTGGCGCGAGGCCGGCTATCCCCCGGCGGGGGCGCGCCCCCGATCGGCCCACCGCAGCCGCGCCACCAGAGGGAGGTGATCCGAGGTCCAGGGCGCGGGGAAGCGGCGGTGGGCGTGGACCCGATCGCGCGTGTCCCCGGGGCGCACCCAGATCCGATCGAGCCGCAGCAGGGGCAGGACCGCCGGAAAGGTGCGCACCCGGCCCGTGTCCCCGAGCCGGGCCGCCAGCAGCCGCAGGGGCTCGGCCCGAGACCACCACTCGTTGGCGTCCCCCATCCAGACCGACGGGAGGTCCTGCTCGGGCGGGAACGCCGCGAGCAGCCGGCGCGCCTGCCGCACGCGCTCGCTGCGCCGCAGCCCCAGGTGAAACACGTGCACCGCCAGCCGCCGACCTCCCGGAGGCTCGATGACGGCCCGGATGACACCGCGCGGCTCGCGCCCCGGGAGCGACAGGTCCAACCGCTCCACGTCGCGGAGGGGCCAGCGCGAAAGGAGCAGGTTCCCGAAGGTGTACTGCTCCCGCTGCAAGGTGGGGCCGGCCACGCTGTAGCCGTCGAAGGACTCGGCCAGATCTTCGATCTGGTGCGCCTGGGCCGAGAGCCGGTAGCCCGTGTCCACCTCCTGGAGCCCCAGCACGTCCGCGTCGAGGTCGCGCATCACGCGCCGCACCCGATCGGGTCGATAGCGGCGATCGGCCCCCACCCCGGAGTGGATGTTCCAAGACGCCACCACCAGCTCCTGCGGCGGCGCAGCGGGGGACGCCGAGATCGACGAGGGCGGCGGCGAAGCGCCCGGTGCTGTGGGTTGCGGCGCGGTCATGCGGTCAACCGTCGCCGGAGCCAGCGCAGCCCCAGCCCCACCCCCACCGCCAACACCACCACCAGCGCGATGTTGAGCCACCAGGGGCGCTGCAGGGCCGCCGACGCCCGATCCACCAGCAGGGCGATGGCGGCCACGGGCAGCAGGCTGCCCAGCAGGGTCCCCGTCACGAAGCGCCCGAGGGGGGCGTCCAGCGCGCCCGCCACCAGGTTCACCAGGGAAAAGGGCGCGGTGGGTACCAGCCGCAGGGCGGCGAACACCAGCACGCTCTGCTGCTCCACCCGCCGCTCGATGCGCGCGGCCCGCTCCGGGGTCACCAGCTCCGTGGCGGCGCTCCGCAGCAGGGTCCGCCCGATGACGTGGACCAGGGCAGTGGAGGCTGCCATGCCCACCAGGGTGTAGAGCATGCCCAGCCATGGCCCGTACAGGCCCACGGCGAGCACCACCAGCAAGGTCACCGGCACCACCAACAAGCCCCCTAGCACGAACACGCCCAGGGAGATCCCGAGCCCACGCAGCCCCGCGCCGGCGGAGGTCCCCACCGCGGCGGCCTCGGCGTGCAGCCACTGCCCGAGGCTCGTGTAGCGCCACAGCAGCGCGAGGACCGCCGTCCACAGCAGCGCCCCGGCCAGGGGGATGGCCCCGCGCCAACGCCGACGCAGGGGCTCTTGCCAGCGCATTACCTTGAAGAACTCCTCCGCGGCCACGGGCCGCTCCGGGTCGGCGAGCCCCAGGTCGAACTCCACGTCCACGGGGGCGTCCCCCAGCTCACGGGCCGACAGCGGCTCCAGCCGACGCAGCGCCTCTTTGCTCCCCTTGCGCCCCTTGCGCCCTTTGTCGCCCTCCGTGGAGAGTCGATCCAGGGCCGCCACCAGGCCCTCGCGCGCGATGGTCTGGGACACCCGCGCCGGGTCCACCCCGAGGTGCTCGGCCAGCAGGTCATCGCGCTGTCGTCGGATGGCCTGCCGGGAGGCCGAATCGTCGGCCGCGGGCTCCAAGGCCAGATCGCACTCGGAGTCGAACCCCAAAGAGCGGTTGCTGATGTTGGCCGATCCCACCTGCAACAGCCGATCGTCGATCACCGCCACCTTGGCGTGCACGTAGATGGGATCGCCTTTGGCGTTGCGCGGATAGCAGATGCGCAGGCGGTCGTGCCGGTCGGCCTCGCGCAGCGCCCCGAGCACCCGGCGCCGCCGCACCCCGAGGGTGGATTCCTCCAGCCAGCCCGCCAGATGCAGCGGCGTGACGAGCACCACCTCGGGCCCGTCGGGCTCGCGGAGGCGCTCGGCGAGCACCGCGGCCAGCGCCGGAGAGGTGAAGTACTGGTTCTCGAGATAGATGGTGTGCTCGGCGGCGCGAAAGGCGTCCCGATACAGCGCCTCGATCTCGCGCACCTCTGCCTGTCCGTTCCATTCCGGCAGGGTGCGCGCGATGGCACAGGGTACGTGCCGAAACCACGGCGCGCCCGACTCGCCCCGCGCGCCCGACTCGCCCCGCTCGTCCGGCGCGTCCGGCGCGTCCGGCGCATCCGGCGCGTCCGAATCGCCCCGCGCGTCCGGCGCGTCCGGCGCATCCGACGCATCCGACGCATCCGGCGCATCCGGCGCATCCGGCGCATCCGGCGCATCCGACGCATCCGGCGCATCCGGCGCATCCGACGCATCCGGCGCATCCGGCGCATCCGGCGCATCCGACGCATCCGGCGCATCCGACGCATCCGACGCATCCGGCGCATCCGGCGCATCCGGCGCATCCGGCGCATCCGACGCATCCGGTGCGCCCGACTCGGACCACAGGCTCGAAAACGGATCCGATGGGGGATTTTGCGGGGGCCGCTGCTCGTCGGGATCACCCGCGCGCGCCTCGGGCTGGCCATCGGGCGCCGGCGGCGCCGCGAGCTGGCCCCCGGTGGCCCGCCGCCACCGGTGCCGAAACAGATCCCCCAGCGCACGCGCCGGGGCTCCCTGTACCCGGATCTGGACGTCGTGAAACGGGGCAAAGCCCCGCCCACGAGGATCCCGTCGGCGCGGGTCCCCCGGCTCGTGGGCGCGGGTATCCCAGCGGTTCTCGCCGAGGTCCATCCCCCCGGAGAAGGCCACCCGATCGTCCACCACCACCAGCTTCTGGTGCTGAGAGGCGCCCAGGGGGTGGGCGTCGTCGAGCACCAGGCGCACCCGCTCATGGGTGCGCTCGTCGAACTGCCGCGCCTGCAGGGAGGCCAGCGTCTCGCGCTCGAACAGGTACAACGCGGAGAAGTCCCAAAGCAGGATGTGGATGTGGAGCCCCGGGCGCGTGCGCGCCAGCTCGTCCAAAAAGGGCGCCAGCCGCAGCTCCCGGCGGGCGCGCGCCCGGATCAGCCGCAGGTCGGGGTGCAGGTCCCAGCCCGCGATGTACAGGCAGTGGCGGGCCTGCCGCGCCGCCTGGACGAAGGCTTCGAAGTAGCGTTGCCCGTCCACCAGCAGCCGGGCCCGACGCGCGGTTTCGCGGCGCCAGCAGTTGCGTCCCGGTTGCGTGATGGCGCCGTCCGAAAAGGAGCGCCCGCCGTCGCGGGGCTCTCCTTTGCCGCGCCGCTCGGGCGACGCCTCTGGCCGGGCCTCCCCGGCTGAATCCCCCTTCGCGGAGCGCTCCGCGTCGCCGGAGGAGGGCTCCACCGGCGACGAGGACGCTGGCCTCGCCGCGGGCTGCTGTTCGGGCTCGGCGTCCGTTGACCTTGGTACGGGCATTGCTAGAGTGTGGCTCCATCCAAATCGGAAATACGAGGTTTACACATGTCCGCCCCTCCCGCCATCCAATGGAAGAAAATCCTGTGCCCCGTGGACTTCAGCGACCGATCCCGCAAAGCCCTGGCCACGGCCGTCGCCTTGGCCCAACGCGACGAGGCGGAGCTTTCGCTGGTGCACGTGGTGGAGCCCATCCCCGCCCCGGCCGTTCCCACGCCCCCGGCCATGCCCACCACGCCGGCCGGCACCGATCTGTCCGCCATGCAGCAGGAGGTCCGCGAGGGCTTCGAGGCTCAGCTCGCGACCTGGCAAGGCGACGCCGTGCCCGACCGCGTGGCCTCCAAGGCCATCACCCTGGTGGGACGGCCCGCCGACGAGCTAGCCGCCTTCGCCGAATCCGAGCAGGTGGATCTCATCGTGATGGCCTCGTTGGGGCATGGTCGCTGGCGGCGATTCCTGTTCGGGTCGGTGGCCGAGCGGCTGCTCAAGCTCGCGACCTGCGCGGTGTTGGTGCTCCCCATCGAGCAGTAGGGGAACCGATGGTCCGGCGAATGATCTAGCGCTTGCGATGTCGCTTGCCCTCGTGGCGGCGCTTGCGCTTTTGGCGCCGCTTGCGCTTTTGGCGACGGACCCCCCGTTTGTGGCGCCGGCGACGCGCTTTCTTGCGCCGGCGTCGGCGATACCGTCGCTTGCGCAGCCGCCGTCCCCGGGCCCGGTACCAGCGGCGGTAGGCCCGCCGCCGCTTGCGGTAGTGCGTCACGTAGCGGTGATAGCGATCGTGGGAGCTGGGCACGTAGTGGCGGGTCCCATCGGCGTAGTACACGGGCCGCCCGGCGCTGTCGTAGTAGACGATGTAGCCGTTGTGATAAAGCGGCGAGTAGTAATCGGTGGCCACCTGGATGTGGCCGGGGCGACCGTGCACGGTCACCCCGCAGGCGCTCAGGGCACCGAGGGCGACGACCCCGAGGGCGAGGGCGGTGGTCTTCGTTGCAGCAGACATGGGGTAACGCTCCTTTCGCGCCCGCAGGCGCGGCTTGCAATCCTGCCGGGACCACAGCGTCGACACCGCGCCGGGGTCGGGCCCCGACTCGGCTGGATCGCCGAGCCCCGTCGCGAGGTAGTGAATGGGTCGCGCGGATCCGGCGTGAGGCAAAGGCGAGACACGCGCGTCCCGTTCAGTTTATGGCCGGCGCTTCCACGGGGCTCGGACGAATCAGACGTAGGGGAGATGCGTCGGCCCGTGGCGCTCGGCTCGCTTGCGGGTGACCTGCTGAATGCGAAAATCCGCCCCGGGCTCCAGGTGCAGCGTGTCCCCCAGCAGGGGCTGCAGCACGGTGGGATGCCCGCGGAACACGAAGCGAGCCGCGCTGTACACGAGCCGCATGCGGGCCTGCAGCAGCAGGGCCAGCCGGGCGCGCATCTCGTTGAGCCGTGCGACGGCCGGGCGGGCCGCGGCGCCGCTGGCCTCCAGGCTCCCGAGCTGCTGGGCCAGGGAGGCGGCCTCGTCCACCAGCTTGCCGTCGAACAGGCTCACCTGGCGCACCGTGTCCTCGTAGGAGCGCGCGGTCTCGGCCAGCGCGCTCAGGATCCGCGCGAGATCCTGGTGATCCACCAGGTGGGTCTCTTCCACCTCGAGGCCCTGGGGGACCGTGTCGAGCTCCAGCACGTCCGAGACGTACAGCAGCACCGAGCGTAGCTCGGCCATGACGAACCGGCCCCGCTCCCAAAGCTGCCGCTTTTGCGGGTTGGAAAACAGCTCTTCTTCCAGGGCGCCGTGAACCGCGCCAAGGGCGCGCGCCAGCGACTCGATCTGCTCGGGCAGATCCTCGGGCAAAAAGCCGGCCGCCTCGAGCCCCGGCCGCGAGGCCGTGGGCTCCCAGTATTCGCGGGCGGCGCCGGCGAGCCGCGGCGCCTCCTCGATCAGCGTGGCGATCTTGGCCTGCAGCCGGCTCTCGAGCGCCACCTGCGTAGCAGGCTCTTGCCAGCGCTGGACGTCGGGGTGATTGAGTGCGGCGTGATCGTCGGGTGCCATGTGGGATCTCCGTGTCTAGCGGCGCTCCGCCTCCGGGGCGCGAGGTGAAAGTTCAGTTGCTCGGAGTGAGAGATTCCGTCGCGATTCCCTCGGATTCCCTCAAGCTCGCCAGACGCAGCATTGCAAGTCGCATGCCAGGGAGTCGGGGTCCGCGACGGCTCAAAAACCGAGCGCCCGCCGGAGCCCTCCGCGCAGCCGGATGCGGTAGCGCAGCTCCGCCTGCCCCTCCAGGGTGTCGTTCTCCTCGGTCACCTCCTCGCCGGAGATGCGGCGCAGCGCCCGCCCCCGCAAAGTGATCCGATCGTGGAGCCGCAACACCACCTCGCCCACCTGCGCCTGCTGCCCCGCGTAGCCAAAGGAGGCCTCGCCCCGCAGCCGCACGTGGGAGCCCAGGCGCTGCTCGTACTCGAGGCCCACGGACTGCACACCCACCGCCATCTGCAGCTCCCCGGGCAGGGCTTTGCCAAACAGCGGGGTGAGGGTGCGGAGGCTGACGCCGCCGGCGCCCAGCCCGGAGGGCGCGTTGATGCCCGCGAGCAGGGCGAGCACCTCCTTTTGGCGCAACCCCGTGTCGGTCCACCACTTGGGCTGGAGCTCGCTCAACAGCCCCTTGAGCTGCAGGGTCACCCGGTGCTCCTGGCCGCTGCCGCTCACCGTGGTGACGCCGCGCAGATGGATCCAGGGGTTGTCCCGGCCGGCCGCCCGACCCCGATCGAAGTCCACGCGTCCGGTGACGAGGGTGTATTTACCGCGCAGCAGCGGGATCTGAAACGTCCCCCCCAGCGCCTCGACCATCCCGTTGATCTGGAGCTGGCTCAAACGACCCGCCAGGTTCAGGTTCCCCATCAGCTTGAGATCGGCCACGTTGTTGTCCACTCGAAAGCGCTGGACCACCACGTTGATGTCCATCCGCGTCCGCCCCAGCCACGGGATGCGCTCCCACACCGGGGGCCGCGACTCGTCCACCCGCCTGCGCGAAAGCAGCAGCGCGGCCGGGTCGAGCTCGAAGTCCCGCGCGTAGCGCCCCCCCACCACCAGCAGCTTGCCTCCCACCGCGAGCGCGGAGCCTTCCCCGATGGCGCCGCGAACCGTGAGGCTCGGTGAAACCTGCACGCGCAGCTCCGGACCCGCCCGTACGGGGATGGCCTCTCCCTGGAGCTGCAAGCTCACCCGCTGCAGCCCGCCGTCTCCGAGCCGCAGCCGCCCCTCCAGCGAAAAGGGCGCCCCACCCAGGCGCCCCCGGACCTCCTTGAGCTCCACCCGCGCGCCAGACAAGACCAGCTCCCCGCCCCGCAGCTCCAGATCGTAGGGCAGCGAGTACGGCACGATGGTGGTGCGGGCCAACGCCAGCTTCCCCGCGATCCGGGGAGAGCGCAGCGAGCCTTTGATCCTCGCGTCCACCTGCCACGGCTCCCCCCAGGCCGAGCGCACCACGCGCCCCGGCACCAGCACCAGCAGCCCCGGCCGTACGGTCCCGTGGACGCTGAGATCCAGCGTCCGGGGTCGTCCCTGACGCAGCCCGATCCCGCCGCCCAGCGCCAGATGGCTGTTTCCCACGTACACTCGCAGCTTGGAAAGCTCCCAGCGCTCGGCCGACAGCTCGATCCGCCCGGCCGGGATGATCACGTCCTCGCCCATCTGCGCCAGGCGCAGCCGGATCCCGGCGGGCAACAAGGTGCCCGTCAAACGCGGTCGCGCGAGCCGCCCGCGGCTGGTGAGGCTCACCCCCAGGGTCCCCTGCAGGTGGTCGACCCGGTCTCCCAGCAGCGGCGTCAGGGGCTGCAGCGACAGGTTCCCCTCGAGCCGGAGCTGGTGGCGGTTTCCTTCCAGCCAGCCCCGCACCGCGAGCCGACGGTGGCGCAGATCGTCTCGCAAGACGAGCCGCTCGAGGTGCAGCCGCTGCCGCTGCCAGCGCAGCCGGAAGCCGTCCACCGCCCGCCAGGTATAGACCGCGGCCGGGGCGCTGGCTCCGGGAGGAACCGCTTTTTCGCGGCGCTCGGCCGGCGGGTTCTGCAAGGAGGCCACGAGCTGCTCGCCCTGCACGTGGGCCTCGAGCCGCCAGGGCTGGAGCCGGAGCCGCGCGCGCACGTCGGCGCTCACCGCGGTGGAGACCACCCCGTGCCGCTCGAGCTCCGGCAGATAGCGCACCACATCCAACCCCTCGAGCCGCAGATGGATCCGCGCCGAGCGCTGGCGCGGATCCAGGCGCGCGGCGATCACCCGCAGCCGCGAGCCGAGCGGCCCGGTGACCGCGGTGCGCCGGCCGGTGGGGGTGAAGCGCAGGCGCACCTTGCCCACCGGCTGCCCGCGCAGCCGCAGGCCCTCCACCCGCAGGGTGCCCTCCAGGGTGGGCGCGCGATAGGGGCCGCGGACCCGCAGCGCCGGCAGCGCCAGGGTGCCGGCCACCGGCGGCGACCCCCCGTCCCCGTTCAAGCCGGGGATCGACTGCAGGGGCAGCCGGGCCACCGAGACCTCGAGGTCCAGCCTGCCGTCGCGCCTCACCCGACCCTTGACGCGCAGCCGCCCCCCGGCCACGCGCCGGATCTCCAGGCGCCGCAGCAGGATCCCACCGTCGTGCAGCCGCGCCCGCAGATGCAGGCCCCGCCAGCGCTCGCCGAACAAGGTGAGCTGCTGCCCTTCCACGCGCACGCGCCCCGTGGGCCGCGCCCCCTGCCCGCTGACCCGGATCCAGGCCGACAGCCTGCCGGCCAGCCGGGGGTCGCCGAGCCTGGCCAGGGAGGCCCCCCGCAGCCGCCCCCGCAGCCGGTAGCGCGGCGGCGGTCGCTCGGCGCGCAGGTCCGCCGGATAGAGCTGCGCGTCGCCCCGCGCCAGCAGCTCTCCGCCGGCCACCCGCCCCGTGAGCCGCGACAGGGTCAGCCGGCCGTCGGCCAGCCGGGCCCGGGCCCGCACGGCCACCGCGCCCAGGGGACCGGCCGGCAGCCCCGAGACCTGCAGCGAGGCCTGCGCCGTGGGGTTGTACCAGCGCCCGCGGAGCCGGCCGGTCAGGTGTAGGCCGCCCGCCGCCGGGGGCAGGGCGAAGGCCCGCAGCCAGGGGCGCAGGGCCGTGGCGTGGGCGTTCAGACGCGCCTCGAGCCGCCCCGAGGCGGTGTCCAGCTCCCCCCGCACGTGCAGGCGGATCCCGCGCGACGCGGCGTGGAGGCGCTGCAGGACCAGCCGGGGCGCCTCGTAGCTCAGGTGTACCTCCGCGAGCAAGGGAGCGGGCCAGGCGCCGCGGCGCGCCGGGTGCACCGCCAGCCGCAGCCGTCCCCTCACGCTCAGGGGGCTCGCGATCTGCCCC
>CAYFWA010000112.1:2707-12207 GCA_964346625.1 uncultured Myxococcales bacterium | reverse complement strand
GGGGTGGGGGGACCCGGCGTCGGGATCGGGGCCGCGGCCGCAGAGGCGGCGGGGGCCGATGGCCCCGCCGGGTGGAGCCAGACGGTTCGGGTGAACATCGACAAGCTCGACCGACTCATGAACACGGTGGGGGAGCTGACCCTGGTGCGCAACGAGCTCGGCGAGCTGCAGCGCGAGCTGCGTCAGATCGAGGTGGACGGGGGCTATCACCGCCGTTTTCAGCGGGAGATGCGCACCTTCGGGCGGCGACTCGACAAGATGCAGCGGGGCATCCTCGAGGTCCGGATGGTGCCGCTGTCGCAGACCTTTGACAAGCTCGCCCGGGTGGTGCGGCGCCTGTCGCGGGACTTCGAGAAACAGATCACCTTCTACGTCACCGGTGGGGGGACCGAGATCGACAAGCTCATCGTGGAGGAGCTGTCCGATCCGCTGGTGCACATCATCCGCAACTGCATCGACCACGGGGTGGAGGACCCCGTCACCCGGGCCGCCCTCGGCAAGCCGGCCGAGGGCATGGTGGCGCTGCGCGCCTTCCCCCGGGGCAACCACGTGGTGATCGAGGTGGAGGACGACGGCGCCGGCGTGGACCCCGACCACCTCCTGGGCAGCGCCATCGAGCGCGGGTTCCTCACGCCAGAGACCGCGGTGGAGCTGACCCACCGGGAAATCATGAACCTCATCTTCGTGCCCGGCTTCACCACCCGCGGGGAGGTGGGCCCGGTGTCGGGGCGCGGAGTGGGGATGGACGTGGTGAAAAACAACCTGGCCCGCCTCTCGGGGCTCATCGACGTGTTCTCCGAGCCCGGCCAGGGGACGCGGTTCACCCTCACCTTGCCCATCACCCTCGCCATCATCCGGGCCCTCATCGTGGAGGTGGCCGATCAGCGCTACGCCATCCCGCTGAGCACTGTGCTCGAGATTTTTCCGGTGCGCCGGGCCCAGCTCAGCACCATCGAGGGCCGGGAGGTGGTGACCCTGCGGGGCGCGACGTTGCCGCTTTTGCGCCTCGAGCCGGTGTTCGGTCTGCAGCGTCGGGTGTTGCCTGCGCGCGAGGGCGTGGGGCGCGAGTACGTGGTGGTGGTGGGGATGGCGCAGCATCGGGTGGGTGTCATGGTCAACGAGCTGGTGGGACAGCAAGATATCGTGATAAAGTCACTGGGAAAATCTCTCTCGGGGGTGCCCGGCATCGCGGGGGCCACCGAGCTGGGTGGCCGCCGGACGGTCCTGGTGCTCGACATCGCCGCCCTGGTGGACGAGTTCACGGCCGGGTAGGGAGGCGTTCCGCCCCGCCCCGCCCCGAGCCGCGCCGCGTGCCCTCTTCGCCGCGGTCAATACCAGCCGGTAGCGTTTTCATGAGCCGTTCATCGGATTCCACCCCTGTTCCCCCTGCGAGCCACCGCGGTGCTGCGGCGGCACGGCCCGGTGTCTCCGGGGGGCTGGACGATTGGGATTCGCTCTTCGACCCGGGCGCGGCCGAGCCGAGCGCGACACCCCTGGCCTTGGAGCTGGAGGAGGAGCAAGAGGCCGAGCCGGAGGCGCCGCTGTCGGAGCGCTACCTCGGCTTTCGTCTCGGCAGCGAGTACTACGCCGTGCCGGTGTTGAAGCTCTCGGAGGTGGTGCTCCGCCGCGAGGTGTGCCACGTGCCCCGGGTCAAGCCCTTCGTGCGGGGCGTGTTCTCCGTGCGCGGGACCATCGTCCCGGTGGTGGACTTGCGGCGACGGTTGGACTTCGACCCCGGGTCCGTGGCTCCGGCCGCCGTGGCCCCGGAAGACCCCGGGGACGAGGCGTCCGCTGGGACGGATCGCGAACGCGTGCTCATCACGCGCATGGGGGGGGAGACCTTCGGTCTGCTGGTGGACGAGGTGACCCACCCCTTCAACCTCGAGGCCGACGAGGTAGAGCCGCCGCCGCCCTCGCTGCCGCGGCGGCTGGTGGAGTTCGTGGAGGGCATCGGGCGGGTTGAGGAGCGCATCCACATCCTGCTGGATCTCGACGTGGTTCTGCGTTTCGACGCGGTGGCCGACGGGCGCGGGCGAAAGGAGAGGGCGCGGTGAGCGAGGGGTTCCGCCGCTACCACGGGCACGGCGCGCCGGAGCCCACCGAGCACCTGGCGGTGTTTTCCCTCGGGGCGGCGGAGTACGCCCTGGACATCATGGTGATCCGGCAGATCATCCGACCGCGCCCCATCCGGCCGGTGCCCCGCGCGCCGACGTTCGTGGAAGGCGTGGTGGAGCTGCGCGGCGCGGTGATCCCGGTGGTGGATCTGCGTCGCCGCTTTGGCGTGGAGCCCGAGGTCGGCCCCGCTGCGGCGAAGCTCATCATCGTTCGCTTGCAGGGTCGCCTGGTGGCGCTGGTGGTGGATCGCGTCATCGGGGTGCACCGGGTGAAAAAAACCGAGATCCGCGGTACGCCCCACTGGATCGCGGGGCCGGAGGCGGCGGTGTTTTCCGGGGTGTGCCGGCGCGAGGAGCACCTGGTGCTGGTGATCGATCTCCAGCAGCTTCTCACCACGCAGGAGACGCTGCATCTGGGGGAGGTGGCCCCCGCCCTGATGGGAGGAGGATCCGGGCCGCCCGACCGGTCCGGCTCGTCCACGTCCCCCTCCGCGTCGGGCACCCCCGCCACCGGTACCGTCGCCACGCCGGGACTCTCCGGCAACGCCGCCACGCCGGGACCCTCCGGTACCGTCGCCACGCCGGGACCCTCCGGTACCGTCGCCACGCCGGGACCCTCCGGTACCGTCGCCACGCCGGGACCCTCCGGTACCGCCGCCACGCCGGACCCCCACCAGACGCGCCCCGCGGACGGGGGACGCGCCCCGGGCGGGGGTCGCCTCCCGGATGAGGGTCGCACCCCGGCGCCACCCCCGAAGGAGCACGATGGCTGAGCTGGACGTCCTGGTGGCGCACGACAGCGCCGAGATGCGAGCCGAGATTCGCGATGCGCTGGACGGCAAGGCCCAGCGGATCATGGAGACCGAAGGGGGCGACGAGGCCCTGCGCGTCCTGCTGCGGGATCACCCCCGCCTGCTGGTGGTGGACGTGGCGCTGCAGGGTCGGGCCTCCTTCGAGATCTGCGACGATATCCACCAGGCGGGGCTGCGCACGAAGGTGGTGTTGGTGGCCTCGGTCTACAACCACACCCGCTACAAGCGACGCCCTGCCTCCCTGTACGGGGCGGACGACTACGTGGAGCAGCATCACATCCACGACATGCTCCCGACGAAGGTGGATCGGCTCCTGGGACGACAGGGTCCGCCGCCGGCCCCGGGGGAGGTGGACCCGCAGGCCGCGCGGCGGGTGCGCGAGGCGGGCGACGCCATGCTCACCATCCGGTACGATTTCCTCGACGAAGGAAGACGCCGGGCGCAGCGGCTCTGCGAGCTCATCGTCGCGGACCTGGCCCTGTACAACGAAGACGTGCTCAGCACCCTGTCCGACCCGCAGGAGGCCCCCGCCCGGCTGGAGGCGGATCTCGAGGCCGCCCGGCGGCTGTTCGAGCAGCGGGTGCCCCGTGAGGTCCGGGGCGCCGAGGATTGGATCCGGCCCGCATTCGAACGGCTGCTGCGCGCCCGCGGCCAGGCCGGCGCGCCGCCGGAGAGCGCAGGGGAGGGGGCGTCGGGGGGAGGCCCCCCATGAACAACTCGCCGGTGAACGGTAGCGGCCTGAAGGTGGCGGTCCACCACTTCGTTCGCATCCGGGATCTGCTCACCGGCTACTGCGGTGTCTGCCTCTCCGAGGATCACCGGTCCCGGCTCGGGCGGGTGCTGGCCCGGCGCCTGCGCGCCTGCGGCCTCACCGATGTCGCGGAGTACGTCAAGGGCCTCGAGTCCGCGGGCTCCGACGAGGAGCTGGCGCTGCTGGTGGACGAGATCACCAACAACGAGACGTACTTCTTCCGCGAGGAGTTTCAGCTCGAGACCCTGGCCGAGGAGGTGCTGCCGGAGCTGGTGAAGCGGCGGCGCCGCCGGCGGCTCAACATCTGGAGCGCGGGGTGCTCCTCGGGAGAGGAGCCCCTGACCGTGGCCATGCTGATTCGCGACAGCCCGCTGTGGGAGCCGGTGCTCTCGCACCGCGACGTGCGCATCCTGGGCACGGACGTGAGCCGCCGGATGATCCGGCGGGCCCGCGAGGGGCGCTATCCGGCGTCTTCCTTCAAGAGCCTCCCGGCGCCGCGGCGGCGGGACATCCAGCGCCGCTACTTCCAGCCGGCGGGCGAGTGCTATACCCCGCGTTCCGAGCTGCAGGAGATGATCAGCTTCCTGCACCTCAATCTGCTGGATCGGGACGGCAGCGCGCTGTTCGGTGAGATGGACGTGATCCTCTGCCGAAACGTGCTGATGTACTTCCCGGCGGAGCTGCGGCTGCGGGCCATCCGGGGGTTTTACCGCAAGCTCTCCCCGGCGGGGTACCTGCTGCTGGGACACTCGGAGAACCTGCTGGGCACCGAGACTCCCTTCGAGGCCCGGCGGTTGCGCCAGAGCCTGGTGTATCGCAAGCCGGCCCAGCGTCGCGCCGAGGAGGGCTCCGGGTGGGGGCCGTGAGATGAGCGTCGCGGGCTCTCGCCGGGGTCGCCGCCTGGTCCGCGTGCTGATCGTGGATGACTCGGCCTACGTGCGCCGGACCCTGCGTACGCTGCTTTTGTCCTCGCGTGAGGTGGAGGTGGTGGGCGCGGCGGTGGACGGGCACGATGGGCTGCAGTTGGTGGAGGCGCTGGAGCCGGACGTGGTGACGCTGGACCTGGAGATGCCCCGGCTCGACGGCTTCGCCTTCTTGCGCATCCTCATGCGACGCAAGCCGCTGCCCGTGATCGTGGTCTCCTCCTTCAGCGAGCGCCAGACCGTGCTCCGGGCCCTGGAGCTGGGCGCCCTGGACTTCGTGGCGAAGCCGGAGCGGGCGGCCTCGCCGAATCTGAAGCAGATCCGCGGGGAGCTGGTGGACAAGGTCCTGGCCGGCGCGAGCTCGCTGGTGGACCAGCTCCACAGCCGACTGGACGCTGCGGTGTCCATCGGCGACTCCCAGGAGCAGGAGGAAACGGCGGCCTCGCCCCCTCCGCTGCGGCCGCCGCGTCCGGCCACCAGCCTGCTCGCGGTGGGGACCTCCACGGGGGGGCCGAGCAGCCTGCGCTATCTGCTGAGTCGGCTCCCCGCCGACTACCCCGCCGGGATCGTGATCGCGCAGCACATGCCCCCCCGGTTCACCCGGGCCTTTGCCCAGCGCCTGGATCGGGAGCTCCCCTTCCCCGTGCGCGAGGCGGAGTCTGGCCGGCTCATCCACGCCGGGGAGATCCTCATCGCCCCCGGCGGATCCCACACCGAGATCCGGGACACGGGCCGGGGGCTGGCGGTCTGGGTGAGCCCGGCGCAGGCCTCGGATCGATACGTGCCGTCGGTGGACCGTCTGCTCACCAGTCTGGCGGATGCCGTGGGGCCCCGGGCGTTGGCGTTGATCTTGACCGGGATGGGGTCCGACGGCGCCATGGGGGTCCAGTATGTCCACCTCCACGGCGGGCAGGTGCTGGCCGAGGCCGAGGAGTCGGCGGTGGTCTTCGGCATGCCGCGGGCGGCGGTGGACACCGGAGCCGTGGATCACGTGCTGCCCTTGGGGGCCATCGTGGACAAGCTGGTGGATCTCTCCAACGGGCGTTCATGATGCCGTCAGGAGCTGCCCGGTGGCTCCGGGCAATGACGTCTCGAAGGTCTGCCGCCTGGCGCCCCGGGGATCCTTTTGGTTGCGGTGCCACGCGCCGCTACGCTAGTGTGCCTGCGTGCGGAGCTGCCCACGGAGGCGGCGCGAGAGGTCGAGTCGATGCCAGCCAGTGACCCAGACAGACCGGACGGTGGCCGCGGCAAGCCCGCGGAAGGGGGGGAGGCGCCCGGGGACTCGCTGCGGGGATTTCTCAAGCGCGGAGAGGCATTCATCGAGGAGATCCTCCAGGAAAACGAGACTCTCCGGCTGCGGATCGTACACCTGGAGAACAAGCTGCACGAGGCGCAGACCCCGGTGCCGGCGCCGGTGGCCGCCGAGGAGCTGCGCAGCATCTTCGAGAAGCTCCGCCAGGAGCACGAGCATCTCCGCCGTCGGCTCGACGAGGTGGCCGACGAGACGGAGCAGTACAAGGCCCGCTACCAGCTCATCGAGGATGAAAACGATCGGTTGGTGAACCTGTTCGTCTCCATCTACCAGCTCCACTCGACGCTGGATTTTCCCGAGACGGTGCAGATCATCGAGGAGATCCTGCTCAACTTTGTCGGCGCCGGTCGTTTCGCGCTGTTTCTACACGACACCGACACCGACCGGTTTCGCCCGCTCCAGGCCTACGGGGTGCCGCGCGAGCAGGTCCCGGACTATGACCGGGAGCAGGCCGCCATCGCACCCTGTCTCGAGACGGGCAAGCCCGTCGTCGGGGAGATGACCGCGGCCGGCTGGGATCTGCAGCAGCCCCTGGTGAGCATCCCGCTCACCCTGGAAGACGACGTGGTGGGGCTGATCCTCGTCTACTCCTATCTGGAGCAGAAAGCCGAGAGCTCCCCCATCGACCAGGAACTGTTCGGCCTGCTGGGGGATCACGGTGGGCTCGTGATGGAGGCGGCGCGGCTCGCCGCGGAGGTCAGCGGGGACCCCAACCGCTACCGGGCCTGCGTGCGGCTGATGAGCCGGGGGGAGGAAAACCATGCGTGAGCTATCCGCCTTGATCGTGGAAGACAGTCCCACCATGCGTCAGCTCCTGGTATTCGCGCTGTCGCGGATCCGGGGGCTGGGGGTGGCCGAGGCCGATGATGGGCTGGACGCGCTCAAGAAGCTCTCGTCCATGGACTTCGACATCATCATCACGGACATCAACATGCCCATCATGGATGGGCTGAAGCTGGTCAAGCGGATCCGCTCCGATGAGCGCTACCAGGATATCCCGGTGGTGATCATCACCACCGAGGGCGGAGAAGAGGATCGCAAGCGGGCGCTGGCCCTCGGCGCCAACGCCTATATCACCAAACCCATCCGGGCGCCGCAGGTGATCCAGACCGTGCGGCAACTACTCAACGTATAGCGGCGAGCCGCGGGGCTCGCGCGCGCCGATCCCCGGCCGCCAACCGGCGGGGGGCTCGCGCCGGAACGCAGCATGCGCATCATCATCCACTTCCCCGAACCGGCCAAGTGGATCCTGTCTTTCTGCATGCTCGCCGGCCGCCTGGAGATCTACACCGTGCTGCTTTTGCTGGTGCCCTGGTTCTGGAAGCGCTGAGCGCCCGTTTTACCCGAAGCGGCGGCTGTTGGTGCTCTGGTTCTGGAAGCGCTAGGAAGGAAACCAGCGGAAGGAATCTAGCGAAACAGGGGAAGGAAGGGATTGGGGTTGACGGCTACACGTTGCCGAAGCCGGCGAAGGCGATCCAGACCACGATGGGGCTGAGCAGATAGCGGAACACCACCCAGGCGATGAGGATCCCGAACAGGCCGAAGGTCCCCTCGGCCAGGCTGGCCAGGGCCTGGGCCGGCCGCGAGCCGGCGAAAAAGCCCTGGATGATGCCCGCCCCGTCGAGGGGGGGCACGGGGATCAGGTTGAAAAACCCCAGGATCAGGTTCAAAAAGTAAAGCACGCCCAGGAACTTGGCCAGAAAGCCGAGCTCGCCGTTGGCCCACCCCACCTGCTCGGTGATCCGCACGGTCCCGGTCTGCAGCACCAGCACCTCTGCGGCGATGAGGATCCAGATCACGGCGAGGGTCAAGCCGGCCAGCAGGAAGTTGGAAAGCGGCCCCGAGGCGGACATCCAGCCCGCTCGCTTGGGGTAGCGCGCCGCCCAGCGCGGATCGTAGGGCGTGCTCGCCCAGCCGATGGTCCAGCCCGCCAGCAGAAACGTGATCAAGGGGATCACCACGGTGCCGATGGGCTCCTGCTGGATGTGGGGGATGGGGTTCAGGCTCGCCTGGTTGGCCGCGGTGAGATCCCCCAGCCGCTTGCCGATGAAGGCGTGGGCGGCCTCGTGGAAGGTGAGGCTCAGCAAAAACGCTGGAAACCAGATGGCGAGGTCGGCGTAGTTGATGTTTCCCATGCGCTCGGGTCGCTGGTCATCTCGCGATTCATTTCGCGATTCATTTCGCGATTCATCTCGCGATTCATTTCGCGATTCATTTCGCGATTCATTTCGCGATTCATTTCGCGATTCGTCTCGCGATTCGTCGCGATTCATCTCGCGATTCATCTCGCGATTCATCTCGCGATTCGTCGCGATTCATCTCGCGATTCATCTCGCGATTCATCTCGCGATTCGTCGCGATTCATCTCGCGATTCATCTTGCGATTCATCTCGCGAGCCATCGTACGGGGAGCCTAGCAGGCCGGGTCCCGAATCATCGGCCGATTGGCCGATGATTCGGGACCCGGCCCCTTTCCCGACCCGGCAGCGGCGCCGAGCGCAACGCCGGGAGGCGGGCCCCGCGCCGCTCGGGTGCGCGCGGTGGGAGGGAGGGCCGGGAAAGCCCCCCTCGACGAGACCCGTAGAAGGCTCTTTTTAGCACGACTGGCGCGACCCGTCATGGGGCTGGTCGAGGGGTCGAGGGGAGACGACGGTCGACGCGTCGCGTGCGCTGCCCTATAATGGTCGGCGATGAGCAACGGGCGAAAGCGAAGACACACGGAGCTGCGGCTCGACGAGATGTCCCGGGCCACCGACGGCTTGAAGGACGAGGATCTGGCGGACGGCGACGAGCTCGATATCGAGTGCCCCCAGTGTCAGACCCGGTTGACCGTGTCGCGCAACGAGGGGGAGGGCGGGACCTCCATGGTGCTGCACTGTGCTTCGTGCGGCTACGTGTACCTGAAGCGCTCGTGACGTCCTGATTGGCGATCCGTGATGCGAGATGTGTGTCTCGTGTCCCGTGATGCGAGAGGTGTGTCTCGTGTCCCGCCGTTCGCCCGACTGCTCGCCCGGCCGCCCGGCCGCTCGGTGCCTGGGCACTACCGCATCACTACCGCATCACTACCGCATGCGGTGGGCGATGACGTGGAGCCGGTGCTTGAGGCTGGTGAGGGTCTCGTCGAGGGCGGCCACCTGGGACTCCACGTCCAGGTCGCGCGCCAGGCGCTCCAGCTCCTCCGGGGATAGATCCCGCCGCTCCAGGGTGGCGAGGGCCCGAGACAGATATTGCTCGATGCTGCCCAGGGCCAGGGCGGTCTCCCGCAGATCGTCGTCACAGAGCAGCAGGTGGTTCTGCAGCGGGTGCTGCGACGCCAGGGTCTCGTTGTCGGTGCCCTGACGGTCGATGATGCGATCCCGCAGGCGGCGCCTGGGGCGCGATGAGGTGAGCTTTCCGGCGTTGGATTCCATGAACCACTCGTTTTCGCGTAGAGAAACCCGGCCTCATGGTCGCATGCCGACCGGGCCCGTTCGCGCACGGGAATACGTTCGGGCACTGCCTTCGGTACTCGCGCGTCAGCCTGTGCTCGGCTCCAGGCTCCGCGGGCTCCACGGGTTCCGCAGGCTCCGCAGGCTCCGCAGGCTCCGC
>CAYFWA010000112.1:0-2607 GCA_964346625.1 uncultured Myxococcales bacterium | reverse complement strand
CAGGCTCCGCAGGCTCCGCAGGCTCCGCAGGCTCCGCAGGCTCCGCAGGCTCCGCAGGCTCCGCGGACGCATGAGCCCATTATCCCCGCGGGCCGTCAGCGGGCAAATTTTTGCCGGTAGTCCCCTCTCTTCCCCTCTCTTCCATCTACCCGGGATCGGCGCTTGGTGGCGCGCCGAAGAGCAGGCCCAGGTCGAGCTGTACCGCGTCGAAGGGCGGGGCGCGCACGACCTCGGCGGCGGTGTGCACCGCCACGAGCAGATACCCGTCCTCGGCGAGGCGCAGGACCTCGAGGGTCTGCGAAAGCGGATTGACGAGCCACACGTGAGGCACGCCTTCGCGGCGGTAGATGGCGAGCTTGTCGCCGCGGTCGATCCGCTCGGTGCTGGGAGAGAGGACCTCGCAGATCCAATCCGGAGCGAGGTCGAAAAACGGGGTCGACGGGAGGTCGGGCATCCGCTCGAGGCGCCAGCCCGCGAGGTCGGGGACCAGGACATCGTCACCGAGATGGAGCTCGGGCTCGTCGATGATGCGCCAGCCGCCCGGACCACCAATGCCGTAGCGATAGGGTCCACCCAGCAGGATTCCGAGGCCGGAGGAGGTCTCGGCGTGGGTGGGGGCGGGGCGCGGGGTGGCGATCAGGCGCCCGTTTACGATCTCCCCCACGACGTTGTCGGGCAGCGCCTCCAACTCGGCATAGGTAGCCGGGGGGTTATTCTGGCCCTGGTTGACCATGCTGCGATCCTAGCATTGTATGGGTCGGTCCGCCTACTGTCTGCGCTGCGATTTCGATCGGATGGAGAGGCCATCAGGGCGCCGGCAGGGCGGTGGCGTCGAAGGTGGCGGAGTCGGGGACCACCCACTGGGTGCCGAGCTGGATGGACAGCAGCCACTCGGTGGGCAGATCGGCGGTGCCGAGGGCGTCCACCGTGAGATCGCCGTCGGTGTCTCGCAGGGCGAGCTCGGCGGTGAAGGAGGCGTCGGTGCCCTGGGGGGAAACGAGCTCGGACCAGCGCAGCGCCCAGCGCTGCTGCAGCAGGTCGAGCCCGGCGGCACAGGCCCCGGCCAGACAGCCTGACGGGGCGCCGAGGGCCTGGCACAAATGGGCCTCCACCGCCTCGCAGCCCCGCACGGGGACGGACTCGACGGTGGCGTGGTAGTGGGTGGCGAGCCGCGCGAGCAGGCCCGCCGGATCGGCGGGCAGGCCCGCGTCGGCCAGGAGCTGCTGGTGGACGATGAACCAGACCGACCAGCGGGGGTGCAGCGCCAGGGAGTGGGGGGGCAGGATCAGGCGGGGTGGATCCTGCTCGAGGTAGGTGGAGGGCAGGCTCTTCACGGACAGGGGGTGGTTTCCCTGCAGGGCGAGGGGGAACCCGGCTCCGTCCGCGCCGGTCCCGGGGAAGGCTTGCGGGAAGCCCATGGTGAGGAGGTGGTGCCAGGCGACCACCTGCCCGTCGGGCGAGTCGGTGACGAGCTCCAGCTCCGAGTGGAGCCGCAGGTGCGTGAAGCCCGCCGGGTCGAGGGCGGCCACGGCGGCGAGACGGTCGCGGGCCTCGAGGCCGCTGGCGTCCAGCGAGCCGCGGAGCGTGGCCTCCAGCCCCTCGGCCGCCTCGCCGGTGAGCGCGGTGCGGCACTGCTGGGCGTCGAGCTGGCCGCGGGCGCCGGCGAGGGCCAGGGCCGTCGCGGCGGAGGACTCCACCACGCAGTCCGGGGTGCCGTCGGAAAAGCGCGCGTCCAGCAGGCAATCGAGCAACGCCTGCTCCACGCCAAGCTCGCACCGCCCCAGCTCCGCCAGGGGGTCGAGGGCGACGGTGAGCAGCGGCGCCGTGTTGGCCGGGAGCTGGATCTCGCTGGTCACGGTGAAGCCCACCGTGACGTCCAGGTGGGCGTCCGAGGCCGCGACGTGGAGCTGCGCGGTGACGCCCGGCACGAGCTGATCCTGGGCCAGGTCGGCGCAGCCCCAGGCGCGCAGGCGCCCTTCGGCGTCCAGGGCCCTGATCACCACGGCGTAGGCCACATCCACCGGCAGGTTCGCGAACTCCAGGGGGACCTCGAAGCTGTCGACGAACCGCTGTCGATCCGGCGAGGCGGTGCCGGTGGGCCGGTGATCCTCGCAGCGATCCTCGAAGTGGATCTGGGCGCGCACCGACGTGAACAGGCTGAGCGGGTGGTCGCCCTGGTAGGCCGGGATGACCTGGAGGTTGATGAAGCCGGCGGCGCTCACCGCGACTTCGAACTGGACGGGCACGGCGTTGGGGGCGCTCACCGACACGGTGAAAAAGGCGTCCTCGCTTCCCGCCGTGAGCGGCATCTCCCCGATGCCCTCGGCGCTGGTGTAGGCCTCGAAGGCGGCCAGGGTCGCTCCCCCGCCGTCGCCCACGATGGAGAAGCTCAGCCGGGCGTCGGGCACCGTCTGGTCCCGGGTGTCGAGGTAGCGGACCCGCAGCGAGGCGGTCTCGTTGGGCGCCAGCCCGAGGGACGGGCCGGGTGGATCCAGCACCTCCAGCCGGTGGTTTCCCGCCTGCCCGGCGTCCTGTGAGTCGTCGCCCCCGTCGTCACCGCAGCCCGCGCTCACCGCGGCGCAGAGGCCGCAGAGGCCGCAGAGCCCG
>CAYFWA010000111.1:5579-12213 GCA_964346625.1 uncultured Myxococcales bacterium | reverse complement strand
AGCCGGGATGGATCGGCGTCCCGAGTGCAGAGTTTATTTTGACCCGCTCCCTTAAATACGTCAAGGTATGAACTAGGATCGACCTTCGGTCGGTCCGTTACCGGCGCTGTAATAATCCAGCTTGCTGGATTATTACAGCAAGCCGGTCGCCCTCCTCGCTTCTTGACAGAATTGCGCCTCGGCGCCCTCGGTGCGTCGAGCTCATTCTTGCGCGAGCCCTCAGCGCCGATCCGCCGGGGTGCACACGTAGTCGGCGGCGTTGGTGCAGTACTTGACCTTGCCCTGGCGGATGCAGCAGCGCCGCAGCACGCCCCGCCGGTGGGTGATGGTCCAGCCCGAGTAGACGTCGCCGCAGCGCTTCACGGTGCCGTCGGCGCCCACCCGACACTGGCGATAGACCCCCTCGAGGCACAAGATGGTGGGCCGGCTGCGAAACACCGTGTCGCCGCACCCCTTGGGGCGTCCCCGGTGGATGGCGCAGCGTACGTAGCGCCCCCTGGGCAGGCTCGGGCCGCATTTGCGGGCGCCGGGCGTGGTGTACAGGTAGCCGTGGAACACGCCGTCGGGCAGCACGTGGCGGAGGGGGGTGAGCCGCGGCGCGGACCGGGCGCCTGGGCGCGCGGGCAGCGGCGGCGCGCCCGCGGTGCGCCGGGGCACCGCGGCGGCGGGGGAGTCGGGGCCGGCCATGGGGCCGAGGGCCGCGCGCGCGCCGGGGCGAGCCGTCCCCGGTGCGCCGGAGCGCGTCGTCCCGCTAGCGCCGGGTCCGGCGGCGCTCGTGGCGTTGGGGCCGGTGGCGTTGGGGCCGGTGGCGCCTGGGCCGGTGGCGCCTGGGCCGGTGGCGCCTGGGCCGGTGGCGCCTGGGCCGGTGACGTCGCGCCCGGCGACTCCGCTGGCCGCGCCGGTGGTGGTGGGCGGCCCGGACTGGGGGCCGCGCTGCGGGGCCGAGCCTCGCTGGGCGCGGCCCTGCTTCGGCTGGGCCGGCTCTGGCGTGGCCGGCTCCTTGTTGGTGGCAGAGCCCGCGGCGAGGGCGAGCGCGCCAGCCAGCAGCCAGAGCTGGGCCGTCCGCTGTAGACCGCGAAGGCGCCTCCGGCCGCTGGCCGGTCGTCGGGATACCAGAGTCGGGGTGGGACGGGGAGACCGTCTGCTCGAGCCGTGATGAATACAGCGCATGGCGCACCTCGTGAATTCTGAATATTGCTACAGTGTATCGAGATTTTACGTTCAACCTCGCGCTCAGCCGATGTCCCGAAGCGCAGAATCTCGAACTCGATCCCACGTATAGCAATCATGGCTGGTTTCTGCCATGATCCCCGAGTCACTCGCTACCCGAGACGAGGCGGCCGGCGGGCACGCCGTTGGCCGACTCCGGGCAGCGATACCGAGCGGCGATACCGAGCGACGACATCGCGCTACACGAAAGCGTTCCGACAACGCGCTGGGATACCGAGCGACGACATCGCGCTACACGAAAGCGTTCCGACAACGCGCTGGGATACCGAGCGACGACATCGCGCTACACGAAAGCGTTCCGACAACGCGCTACAATACCGAGCCAGGAGCGAGCATGAGTGACACCCCGATCCGCGTCCTGCTCGTGGACGACGAGCCCGAGCTGGTGCAGTTTCTGTCGAAGCGGCTGAAGCGCAAGGGGCTGGAGGCCACCGAGGCCACCAGCGGCAAGGAGGGGTTGAAGCTGGCGCGCAAGCACACCTTCGACGTGGCGGTGCTGGATCTGAAGATGCCGGAGATGGACGGGCTGCAAATGCTGCACGAGCTGCGAAAGATCCAGCCCTTCATCCAGGTGGTGATGCTGACGGGCCACGGCTCCATCGAGACCGCCCTGGAGAGCGGCCGGGAGCATGCCTTCCGGTTTCTCGCCAAGCCCGCGGAGTTCAAAGAGCTGCTGACGGTGATCGAGGAGGGGGCGGAGATCAAGCGCAAGGAGCTGCGCCAGGCCTTCGACGACGAGGTGTCCGAGCTCATCTCCAGCAGCATGGATCCCGCCGACATCCTCAACGAGACCAAGCGCCTGCGCCAAAAGTACGATCAGATGAAGTAGCGCGGGCGTCCCCGCCGCGCTACGCAGAGTTGGGCTTGCGCCTGGCGCTGCCCGGCGACGATGAGTTGCTCCCGCGGGCGGAAGGCGGCCGGGGCGCGCCCCCCGCCTTCTTCATCATGGTGCCGGCGGCGATGCGCAGGCGTTGCAGGAGCTCCTGCCACAGGTCGCAGCGGGCCTCGGGATCCAGCGCTCGCAGCAGGCCGCCGCACAGGTGGGCGGGCTCGCAGGTGGCGCAGGGCGCGAAGGCGCCGGGATCTCCTTCCACGGCGGGCGCCCGCTCCGCCCGGTGGGCCCGACCGCGGTAGCCGCGGAGCACCTGGTGAGCGGCCGAGACGCGCCAACTCGCCACGGGCTCGTGGTCCCGGCCGTATCGCCGAGGCGCGCGCCGCGCCCAGGCGGCGCACAGGCTCACCCGCCCCTGGTCGTCCACGTGGAAGCGATCCACCGGCACCCCGAACCAGTGGAACCAAAGCGGCATCGGGCGCCGCTGGAGCAGCCCCACCAGCAGGCCGTGCAGCGGCTCCACCGGCGTGGTCAGCTCGGGGGAAAACAGGTAGTGATCCAGCAGGGCGAGCAGCGGCAGCTCGGCGCGCAGCAGCTCGCCCGTGGGCTCGAGCTGAAGAGGCCAGCCCGCGCCCCCCACCCGCCGCGCGGTCTTTAGGGCGGACTCTCCCTGCCCGGGTCGCAGCACGGCCCACGGAGTCACCTCTCGATCCCACCAGGGCGGGAGCGGCTGGCCGTCGAGCGCCTCCGCGGTGCGCGGGTCCACCTCGAGGTCCACCCGCAGGCCGGCGCCGGCTCGGCGCCGCGTCTCGGTCAGGACCGCGTCGATGGCGGGCTCCGACGAAGCCTGCGCCGCGGCGGGATCCGCGAGCGGCACCCGGACCCGGCGCACGGGGAGCCTTTCGCGCCACCGGGAAAGGTCGGCCAGCTCCTCTCTAACGTTCAGGCGCACGAAGGCCTGGCCCCAGTCCCGGGCGCGCTCCGGGTCGGGACACCGCTGCACCGGCGCGTCCACCACGTGCGGCTTCATCTTGCGCCACCGCCGCCGCCGTCACGGCCATCGGCGCCGCCGTCACGGCCGTTGTGGCCGACGGGCGCGTCTTCGTCTTCATCGGAGACGTCGAACAGGTAGCCGCCGTCGCCGGGCTCGTCGGTGGGCGACACGGACGACACGGACGACACGGACGACACGGACGACGACCCAGTCAGCCGGCCTCCGTAGGCCCGCTCCAAAAAGGAGCGCCGGCCCGCGCACCAGTGGGTACGGCGCATCACGTCGCCGTGCACCAGGTACGCGTCGTTGGGACACCCCCCGTGGCAGAAGGTCCACCACCGGCAGCCCGCGCACTCGGTCTGCCGGAGCCAGGCCACCCGGTTGAGCAGCGCCCGGCGCGGCTCGGTGGCCAGCAGCTCGGCAAGGGGGGTGTCGAGCATCGAGCCGAAGGCCCCCACGTCGCCATCCAGCGAGCGCCCGCAGGAGTAGACCGTGCCGTCGGCGTGGATGCCCGTGAACCCCCGGGTGCAGGAGCCTGAGAACGCGCAGGCCAGGCGCGCGGGCCGGCCGCGAGCCAGCGCATCCCAGCCCCGCAGCGGGTCGATGCGCAGCCGGCGCCCGTCGGCGTTCCAGATCTGGTAGAGCTCCCACAAGAAGTCGCCCCACTGCGCGGGCGTGATGTGCAGCTCGTCCGAGGTGGCCGCGCGCCCCGCCCCGTACAGCGGGTTCACGCGAATCCCGCCGTCGTAGTCCATGTCCCGAAAGGCGCGGTAAAACCTCTCCACGTCCTCCAGGTGGCGGCGGTGGACCACGCACACCACGCCCACGCGCACGCCCGCGTCCCGCAGGATCCGGTATCCCCGTGCCCAGCGCGCCTCGTAGGTTGCGCGAGGCTCCCTGCGCCCTGCTTGGCCCTCTGCCACGTTCCCGATTCCGTTGCCGTTCCCGATTCCGTTGCCGTTCCCGATTCCGTTGCCGTTCCCGTTCTCGGTCCCGTTTCCCCCGCAAAGGGCTCCGCCCCTCGCTCCGCCCCGCAGCAGCCGGATCCCGGGCAGCGGATCATAGGAGCTGCCCAAGCGGCTGCCATGAAGAAACCCGCGCAGAAACCGCGCCCAGGGCTCGTCCACCAGCGTGATGTTGGACTGCATCAGATGCCGGATCTCGAAGGGCGGGCCGATGCGGCGGGTGATGGCCTCGCAGCTTCGCTGGACGTGCTCGTAGAACCCCCGGCCCATCAGCAGCGGCTCACCACCGTGCCAAAGCAGCGAGACGCGGGGCGGCCGCGCCTGCTCCGCCCACTCGGCGATCCGGGCCAACAGCCGATCCACCTGCTCGCGGGACATCCTCTTCGGAGATGGGCGTCCCGCTGCGTAAGACGCGCAAGAAGGCTCCGCGACATCTTCGTCCCCGTGCCAGGCGCTGCAGTAGACGCAGGCCCCGTTGCACGCCGAGGTGGGCTTCACCACGAAGAGCAAGGACCCCTCCGTCGCCCAGGCACGAGTCGAGTACAACACAATCTAGTTGTCGTCGTAATCCGAGTACCAGTCCGAGTAATCTGAGTAGTCCGAGTAGTCGCTGTAGTCGGAATACCAGTCCGAGTAATCTGAGTAATCTGAGTAATCTGAGTAGTCCGAGTAGTCCGAGTAGCTGTCCGAGTAGTCTGAGTAGCTATCCGAGTAGTCCGAGTACCAGTCGTCGTAGCCGTCGGTGTACCCGTCGGAGTAGCTGTCGGAGTAGAAATCCGAATAGCCGTCCGAGTAGCTGTCGGAGTAATCCGAGTAGTCGCTGTAGTCCCAGTAGTCGTCGTAACCGTCCGAGTAGCCGTCCAGGTAGTCGCCGTAGGCGTTGGAGTACTCACCATAGCCGTCGTCGTACCAGTCCGCGTAGCCATCGTCGTAGCCATCATCGTAGTCCGCGTACACGTTGGCGTAGTCGGCGTAGGCGTTGTCCTCGTAGTCATCGTACTCTTGATAGTCTGCGTACCCGTCGAAGCAACACCCCCCTGCCCCCGACAGCACCGCCGCTCCCCCCGCCACTGCGGAGAACCGACCCAGCTTCTGCAGGAACTCGCGGCGATCCACTGCCACTGCGGTAGTCCTTTCCGGGTATCCCGTGCTCGAGGTACGCGACCGTTTGCTGCGTGGCTGCGCACATGCCGATTCTGCCCTCGTGGGTCGCTACGTACGTGCGGTGCAGCGTTCGTGTGTTGATGCGCTCGTCAGATCAAGCAAGAACCACTCCAGTACCCTACGCCGCCCCCCGCGCGACGTCCACCCCGGACCGCCCCCCACCAAGCCATCCCCGATCCCTGACCCGCGCCGCTCGACCCCATATGAATTATCCACTGTGATCATTGGCTTTTCGTCGCCATGGCCCCACCTATGATTCGAATCCACCTTCCGCGACGCAGTCGGCGACGCAGTCGGCGACGCACCACCGAAGCCCCCCCCTGGACCAAGAGCTCCCGTCCCGCAAACGATATCTCTCGTGAACGTGCTTTCATGCCACCCCCACATGCCCCGTGAACGTTTCTTCACACCCGGCCTCCCGGCCACCAGCCGCACGCCCGACCTCTCGAGGCGCGGAACCAAGTGGTGCACCTTGGAGCAAAGGTCCCCCGGTTGGTTCCGCCATGGGTCCGTGCCGCGGAACCAAGTGGTGCACCTTGGAGCAAAGGTCCCCCGGTTGGTTCCGCCGTGGATTCCGCCATGAGCCCGCTCCCGCTCACCACCCTCCCACCCAAAGTCCCTCGGTCATTCCGCGCCCTGCTCCTCCCCCTCCCCTTCGTCCGCCTCGCGCTCCATGTTGCGCTGGATCTCCGGAAGCAAATTGTGCTCGCGGGCCAGGTCGTAGAGGCGCTGCCGGGCGTGGGCGAGGTGTTTCTGGGCGAGGTCGCGCTCGATGTCGAAGATCTCGCACAGGCGGATCACCAGGTTCCACTCCTCGGGGTCGGCCCGGCCGTCCACCATGGCCATCAGGCAGGCGGTCTCGAAAAGATCGAGCTGTCCGTCGCGCTCGGGAAAGGTCTCCGCGAGGTGGTCCCAGGGGACTTCCGTGTCCTCGTCGCGCAGGGCCCGGGCCTCGGAAGGGGACAGACCGAGGTCGTCCTGGAACAAATGCAGCACCAGGGCCTCGTTGGCCGAGAGCTCGCCGTCGGCCATGGCCATCCAGTACGCCATCCGATACAGCAGGTGCTTGTCACTGGACATGGGGACCCTCCTTCTTTCTTCCCATCCGCTGGTCATTCGCTCCAGTTGGCACTATCGCAAGCCCGGCCGCCAGGTTCAAGCAGTGAAATCTGCTCTACAGCCGCGGCGTTGACGTGTAAAATGAGAATCGATACGAGGATGGCCGTCCTCGCGGGTCGGTGTGCGTCCGCTTGCGCACGTCGCGAGCCCTCGGAAACCCCTCGGCGGGCCACCGATGGGACACGACAAGCGGGCCAGGAGCGTGCGACATGGGTCGATTCGATACGCATTCTCTCGAGAACGGGCGATCCCCGACAGCCACGTGGTGGCGAACGTCGCGGAGTCGGTTGGGGCAATTGCTGCGGTGGACGCGGTGGACGCGGTGGACGC
>CAYFWA010000111.1:0-5479 GCA_964346625.1 uncultured Myxococcales bacterium | reverse complement strand
GCTGGACGCGCTGGACGCGCTGGACGCGCTGGACGCGCTGGACGCGCTGGACGCGCTGGACGCGGTGGACGCGCTGGACGCGGTGGACGCGCCCGGCGGCGGTGGGCGCCGGGCCGCTGCTCGTGGCCGCGCTCGGCGTGGCCGCGCTCGGCATCACCGCGACCGGCTGCACGCGACCGCTCGGGGCCTGGTTCGACTCGGACCACGACGGTGGGGCCCCCGACGGGTGGGTCCCCCCGGACGGCGGCTGGCCCGACGGGTGGGTCCCACCGGACAGCGGGATACCCGACGGCGCGGTGAACGATCCACCCGTGGCGATCTGCGAGGCGGAGCGGCACACCGCTCCCGGCCGCGAGATCGTGCTGTACGGCGGTGGAGAGGATGACTGGGGCGTGGTGGGCTACCAATGGACCGTGACCAACAAGCCCGCGGGCTCGACCCCGGAGCTCGGGCAGCCCAACCAGCCCGAGACCTCCTTCGTCACCGACGAGGTGGGCGACTACACGGTGCAGCTCACGGTGCGCGACGCGGGAGGGCTCACCGACCAGTGCGAGACCGTGGTGCGCTCCCGGGTGAGCGTGCCCACGGCCCTGTGCCCGGCAGACCAGACCACCCCCACCCGCACCCCGCTGCCCCTGCACGGCGACGCCCAGGACGATGGCTACATCGTGCGCTGGCAGTGGGAGGTGGTGTCGCACAACACGGACACCCCGCCGGAGCTGGTTCCCACCACGACCCAGGACACCACCTTCGAGGCGCTGCGGGTGGGCCAGTACGTCCTGCGGCTGACCGTGGAGGACGAGCACGGGCTCACCGACGTGTGCCAGCTCACCGTCACCACCACCCCCACCGGGCCGGCCGCGCTGTGCCCGACCGACATCCAGACCGCGCCGCTGTCCTCGGTGCAGTGGACCGGCGACGGCATCGACGACGGGCAGATCGTGTCCAAGCGGTGGGAGGTGGTGAGCCAGCCGCCGGGGTCCTCGGCCTCGCCCCCGTCCCCCGACAACCAGTGGACCGCCAGCTTCACCCCCGACACGGTGGGCACCTACGTGATCCGGCTGACGGTCACCGACGACGACAACAACACGGACCAGTGCGAGTTCAACGTGGAGGCCTTCGGCGAGGGCCTGCGGGTCTACGTGCACTGGAACCCGCCGGAGGATCCCTACGACTCCAGCGACGTGGACGTGCACCTACTCCATCCGAACGCTCCGGCCTGGGCGGGCGGCTCCAACAGCCTGGACTGCTACTACGCCAACTGCCAGGTGCCCGCGGTGCTGGACTGGGACGTCCAGGGCTTCGTCCCGGACAACCCGCGGCTGGACCTGGACGACACCAGCGGCTACGGGCCCGAGAACATCAACATCGACGAGCCGGTGGTGGGGCACACCTACCGCGTGGGGGTCCACTACTACTCCAACAACAACAGCTCCACCCAGGCCGCGGTGTACGTGAAGATCTACTGCGGCGAGATCGATCTCACCCCGGTCTACGAGGTCGGCCCCTTCATCCTCAACGGCAGCGGCAGCCCCACCAGCAACGACTTCTGGAAGGTGGCGGACGTCACCTGGAACGGCTTCGACTGCACCGTCAACCCGCTGGGCACGGTGGTCCCTCACTGGCAGGCCGAGCAGTCGCGGTGAGATTCCGCTGCGACCGCGGAGCTACTCCACCAGCAAGGTGTAGGGCCCGGCGCTGCCGGCGCCGTTGCCGTCCACGATGAGGTAGTAGGTGGTCCCCGCGGTGAGGGTCAGGGTCTCGGACTCGATGCCACCGTACCCGGCGTCCTCCTCTGCGAACACGCAGGTGCCCGGCACGTCGGTGCAGTCGGTGACCAGGAAGAAGAGGCCGTCCCAGCCCGGGGTGTGCAGCGTGATGGTGTAGTCGCCGGTGGTGGTGGGCGTGAAGGCGAACACATTGTCCGCGGCCCCAACGCCCTCGCCCTGCTGCTCTCCGGGGCAGTCGTTCCAGCCGTAGGAGTAGTCGTCCGGCGCCCCGGCGGTGTCCCCGGAGCTCAGCACGGGCAGGCTCGCCGGATCGATGGTCACGGCCGAGGTGCAGTCCATGCCGTCGGCGTTGGCGGGAGCGACGCACTGGAAGGACGCCGGATCGCAGACGTCCCCGCCAGAGCACGCCCCGCAGAATCCGCCACAGCCGTCCTCGCCGCACTGCTTGCCGGCGCAGCTCGGCGTGCAGGCGCCGCTGATGTCCAGGGTGTAGTCCCCCGAGGCCCCGCCCTGCAGCCCGCCGTCCACGATGATGTAGTAGGTCGTGCCGGCGGTGAGGCTCACCACGAGGGTCTCCACGAAGTCGGGATCGTTGCCCGACTCGGAGCCGGCCAGACAGGTCCCCCCCACGTCGGTGCAGTCGGTCACCACGTACAGCGCGCCGTCGAACTCCGGCGAATAGGTGATGGTGTAGCTGCCAGTGGTGGCCGGGGTGAGCTCGTAGGCCAGGTCCGGTGAGGCCTCCCCTTCCCGGTTCTGGATGCCGGGGCAGCCGCCCCAGGTGGTGTCGTATTCGTTGGTCAAGCCGGTGGTGCTCCCGGCGGTGGACCAGGGCGCGCCGGGCACGCTGATGGCGTTGGCGCAGGTGTTGCCGCTGGCGTTGGCCGGATCCACGCACTGGAAGGTCACCGGATCGCAGACGTCTGCGCCGGTGCAGGTGCCGCAGACCCCGCCGCAGCCGTCGTCCCCGCAGGCCTTGCCGCCGCAGCTCGGCTGGCAGCCCGGCTGGCTCACGGTGAGCTGGTAGAGGCCCTCCTCGCCGCCGCCGTCGGAGAAGCCGTCCACGATGATGTAGTAGGTCGTGCCGGTCTCCAGCAAGACGCGGGTGGACTCGAAGGCCCAGCCCTCGTCCTCGGAGTAGACGCAGGTGTTGGGCACGTCGGCGCAGTCGGTGACCACGTAGAACATCACGTCCCAGCCTTGGGCTTCCAAGGTGATGTCGTAGTAGGCGGTGGTGGTGGGGGTGAGCTCGTAGGCGTGATCCCCGGAGCCCACGCCGTGCGCCATGGTCTCCCCGGGGCAGTCGGCCTGGCCGTGGCTGTAGGCGTCCACCGAGCCGGTGGAGTCGTCCACGTTCACGTAGGGCAGCGCCGCCGGATCCACCACGTGGGGGTTCTGGCAGCTCTCGCCCACCACCTGGCCCGGATCCCGGCAGGTGCCGCTGGAGTCGTCGCACACGTCGGTGCCCGTGCAGGTGCCGCAGGTTCCGCCGCAGCCGTCCGTACCGCACTGCCGCCCCGTGCAGTCCGGGATGCAGGGCGCGTGCACCATCAGGGTGTAGTTGCCTGAGATGCCACCCGACAGCCCCCCGTCCACGATGATGTAGTAGGTCGTGCCCGCGGTGAGGTCCACCTCCACGGTCTCGTGGAAGTAGGCCCCGCCCTGCTCCGACCCGCCGAGGCACGTGTTCTGGATGTCACCGCAGTCGGTGGCCACGTACACCGAGCCGTCGAACTCCGGCACGTACTCGATGGTGTAGCGCCCGGTGACGGTGGGCGTGAAGCGGTAGGCCACGTCCGGTGAGGTGTTGCCCTCCACGCCGGGGTTGTTGCCGATACCCGCGCAACCGGTCGCCGTGGCCTCGTAGTCGTTGCCCGTGCCCGTGGTGAACCCGGTGGTGGTGTAGGGCACCGACGGGATGGTCAGGGCGTTGGCGCAGGTGTCGCCGTCGGCGAGGCTGGGATCCACGCACTGGTAGGACAGCACGTCGCACACCTCGCCCCCGCCGCAGGGGCCGCAGAAGCCGCCGCAGCCGTCCGGGCCGCACTGCTGGCCGGCGCAGCTCGGCGTGCAGGGTCCGCTGACGTGCAGCAGGTAGGAGCCGCCCTGCCCGTTGTATCCCCCGTCCAGCACCACGTAGTAGGTCTGGCCGGCCACCAGATCCACTCGCACGCGCTCCTGATCGTCGGCGCCGCAGCACTCCGAGGCGCCCAGGCAGGTGCCGGGCACGTCCCCGCAGTCGGTCACCAGGTAGATGGCGCCGTCATAGGTCGGCTCGTACTCGAAGGTGTACACCCCGTCGGTGTTGGGCGTGAAGGAGTACGCCACGTCGGGGGAGTTACCGCCCTCGTTCTGGGCGATCCCCGGGCACTGATTCGAGCCGACGTAGTCGTCGGCGCTCTGGCTGGTATCCCCCCCGAGGGTGAGGGGCAAAAGCGCCGGATCGATGACCCCGGCGTTTGCGCAGTCGTCGCCGGGCGTAACGGCGGCGGTGCACCCGCTGACGTCGTACTGGCAGTCGCTGGCGCACGCGAGGGTGCCGCCGGTGTAGCCGAGGTTGAGGCCGGCGCAGTCCATGCCCTGCAGGTCAGTCTGATCACATTGCTCGCCCACCTCGGCCACGCCATTGCCGCAGGTGGGATTGCCGCAGCCGCTGGTGTCGAAGCCGTCGCAGGTCGTGGCGCAGGCCAGCGTCCCCCCGGTAAAGCCGAAGTCCGTGCAGTCGAGCCCCCCCAGGGCGTCTCCGTCGCACACCTCGCCGGGCTCCCGCACGCCGTTGCCGCAGCCGGCGCCGGCGCAGGCGCTGCGATCGAAGTCGTCGCAGGTGGCGTTGCAGGCCAGCGTCCCCCCGGTGAAGCCAAAGTCGGCGCAGGAGGCGCCCCCGAGCTCGGTGCCGTCGCAGACCTCCGGGCCCTCCACCACGTCGTCGCCGCAGGCGTAGCAGCCCGCCTCGTCGTAGCCGTCGCAGGTAGCGTAGCACTGCAGCGTGCCCCCGTCGTAGCCGAGGCCCACGCAGTCCTGGCCGCCCAGGGCCGTGCCGTCACACACCTCGGTGCCGTCGATCTGGTCGTCGCCGCAGCGCCAGCAGCCATCGGTGACGAAGGCGTCACAGGTGGCGGCGCAGCTCAGCGTGCCGCCGCCGAACCCCTGGCTCGCGCAGGTCTCGCCGGCCAGGTTGCTGCCGTCGCAGGCCTCGGCCGCGTCCACCGTGCCGTTGCCGCAGGGATCTCCCGTGCAACCAGACGTGTCGAAGCTGGCGCAGTCCGCCGCGCAGGCCAGAGTCCCGCTCTCGTAGCCCAGCGACGTGCAGCTCTCTCCCTCGAGGTCTTCGCCGTCGCAGACCTCTTGCCCACCGGCTACGCCGTCGCCACAGTTGATCCCCTCGCAGGCCGAGGTGTCATAGGCCCCGCAGTCCGCGGCGCAGGCCAGGGTTCCCCCTTCATAGCCCAGCGAGCTGCAGGTCTCCCCGGCGAGCTGGGTGCCGTCGCACACCTCCTGCCCCCCGATCTCTCCATCTCCACAGACCACGGTCCCCACCCCGCCGCCACCGCCACAGGCCGATAGAAGCAGCGCGAGGGCGCCTCCCAAGACTAGACAACGTCGCATGAATTCCTCCTCGGGCTTTTCGATTGGCTCGACGGGGGCAAGTTATATCACGTCACTGGTCAGCCCTCCATGCACTTGCCGGCGGTCACCAGGATCGATCACCATGAGGTCATGGCCGGCGCCGCGGCGGGGCCCGGCGCCCC
>CAYFWA010000110.1:708-12337 GCA_964346625.1 uncultured Myxococcales bacterium | reverse complement strand
GGGGCCGGGCGGGGGGGGGGCGCGCGGAGCCCCGCCCGGGCCCGCCCCGCTCGGCGGACCCGCTCCGCTCGGCGGACCCGCCCCGCCCGGACCCGCCCCGCCCGGACCCGCCCCGCTCGGCGGACCCGCCCCGCTCGGCGGACCCGCCCCGCCGACGAGCCCATGACCAGGGAGAGACCATGAGGTATTCCACCTCCGATATGCGCGGTATGCGCGGTATGCGCCGGCGCTCGGGCCGCTGGCCGGCGACGCTGGGATGCGCCCTGCTGCTGTGCACGCTGGCCGTCTGCGAGAAGACCCACCCCGCCGCGGATCCGGGGGCCGAGGAAAGCAAAGGAAAGCCAGCGGCGGCCACCGGTGGCGCCGGGGAGGCGGCGCGGCCGCTCACCGACCCGGAGCGATCGGCCCTGCTCAAGCTGGCGCGGCGCAGCCTGGTGGCCTCGGTGTCCGGCCTCCACCCGCGCGCCCTCACCGACGGCCTGCGCATCACCGCGCGGCTCAAGCACCGCCAGGGCGCCTTCGTGACCCTCAAAAAGGGCGGGCGGCTCCGGGGGTGCATCGGCTACATCCAGCCCCGGGCGCCGCTTTACCAGGCGGTGATCAACAACGCGCGCAACGCGGCGCTGCGCGATCAGCGCTTCCCCAACGTGTCCGTGGGCGAGCTGCAGGACGTCGAGATCGAGATCTCGGCGCTGTCGGTGCCCCGGGAGGTGTCCTCCCACCAGGACATCGTCATCGGCCGGCACGGCATCATCCTGGCCCAGGGGCGCCGCTCGGCCACCTACCTGCCCCACGTGGCCACGGAGCAGCAGTGGGACCGCCCCACCACCCTGAGCCACCTGAGCCGCAAGGCCGGGCTGCCCCCCAGCGCCTGGAACGACCCCCGTACGCGCTTTCGGGTCTACACCGCCCAGGTCTGGTCCGAAGGGCACCTCGCCGGGCACGGCAAGAAAACGGGCTCGGCGAGCGCGAAGAAGTAGAAGGGTTGCTGCTCGCTGCAAAACGCAGCCGCACGCTCAAAAAAGCAGCCGCTCGATCACCGCGCGGATCACCGCCGGGCCGCGCTCGAGCTCCCGCCGCGACAGGCTCTCGTCGGGCTGATGGGCCTGCGACAGCTCCCCGGGCCCACAGATCAGCGCGTCCAACCCGAAGGGGGCGAGCCGCCCGCCGTCGGTGGCGTAGGGCGCGCCGGTCACCGGCGCCTCCCACAGGGCCTCGGCCAGCGCCCGGATCAGGGGCGTGTCCACCGCGCTGTCGAGGCCGGGCACCACCATGGGATCCGGATCCACCGTCACGCTGGCGAGGTGGCCCCCGCCGGCGTGGTCGGTGAGGTCCATGTGGGCCAGGCGGCGCTCGATCTCCCGGTACAGGTGCAGAGGATCCTCGTCGGGCAGCGGCCGGTAGCTCACCTGGAAGCGGCACGACTCGGGGATCATGTTGCCCGCCGTGCCGCCGGCGATGGTGCCCACGTTCAGGGTGGGGTAGGGGGCCTCGGGGAACGACGCCCGCCAGGACTCCCGCGGCGTCCGGTGATCCTCCTGGATCCGGCCCACCACCTGCACCGCCCGGGCCGCCACCCCGATGGCGTTCACCCCCCGCTCGGGCAGGCTGGAGTGCCCCCCGCGCCCGTGCACCTCCACCTGGAACTGCACGATGCCCTTGTGCGCGTGGTGCCGCCCCCAGGCGGTGGGCTCTCCGATCCAGACCAGGCGCGGCACGGGCACCGGCGCGAGCAGGTCCCGCAGGGCCGGCCCCAGGGCCTCGGCGCCCCGGCAGCCCACCTCCTCCTCGGCGGTGAAGGCCAGCACCAGGGGGCGCTCGAGCCGTCCCAGGTCCAGCGTCGCCACGGCGGCCAGGATCTGGGCCACGAAGCCCTTCATGTCCGCCACGCCGCGCCCGTAGACCCGGTCCCCATCCACGGCAAGCTCCAGGGCGTCCCGGGTCCAGCCGGGCTGGGCCCGAAAGGGCACCACGTCCAGGTGCGCCGACAGCACGAGCCCGTCGGGCTCCGCGGGCCCGGCCACCGCCACCAGGTTCACCTGGTCCACCCCGTTGAGCCGCACGTCCTGGCGCGCCGTGCGAAAGCTCCAGCGCTCCAGCTCCCGGGCCAGGTAGGCCATGGCCTCGGCGCAGGGCCGCCCGGTCACCGTGTCGTGGCCCACCAGGGCCGCCAGCGTCTCATAAAGATAGGCGTGCTTTTTGTCTGTCTCCGGCATCGGCCAGAGCATAGTTGGGTTTGGGGGGAATGTCGACGCGGAGGCGCACGTGCGAAACGGGCTGGCTCCTGCGCTCTGGAGACCTCGCGCAGGCGGGTCGGAACGTAAAATGGAAGTGAGCGGGAGGGAGGAAGAAGAAACGGCGGAGGTGAAGGAGCCGTCGAACGTGGCGGAAGGCCGGCAAGGGGGCCGGCCTTCCGCCGGTCATGGCGCTACAAGCCGAGGATCTCGACGTCGTCCACCATCCAGTACCAAGCCCACTCCCCGGCGTCGTTGTAATAGAAGCGAACCATTACATCGGCTTGACCGGCAGCTTCCGGTGAGATGTCGAGCAGCACGACTTCCCCGGCTCGATCGGCGGTGTCGGACTGAAGCGTTACTATCGTGTTCCAGGTCGAGCCTCCGTCATTGCTGACCTGGATCTCACCGTAGTCAGCGCCCGACACCCACTGGAAGTTGTTGAGGAATCGAAGCAGGATGAGGCTATAGCCAGAGCAATCCACGGAGGGCGTTATCAACCCTTCTTCAAGAGTCGAGCCGCTTCCTGCCACATCACTGTCTACCATCGCATAGGGGGGTGTGGCGTTGCCGAATTCGCCGTGGTCGTTGCATCCGGCGCTGGGATCGCAGGAGAACCAGGTGTCCGCCGAGGTGCCGCCGTCCTCGATGGTCCAGGTCCCCGGGATACCCGCTGAGAAGTCCTCGCTCAGGATGCTGGTCGGCGTACCGCAGGGGACATTGGGACCACCCGGTGTGCCCATGTCTCCATCGCCGTAGGCGACGAGCTGCGTCTCGCACCAGTTGGCGCCGGTGTCGTTGTCCGTGGCGTTCAAGGAGCCGGGATCCAGGCTCATGGAGGCGCCGTTTGGATTCGGGAAGCTCGTCCCGCCGTCGTACTCCACGCGGTCGATCTCCACGCCGGTGTGCGTGAGGATGAGCTCGTCGTCCCCGTTGGCCAGAGTGAACGAGCCGGATGGCCACTCGTAGTGCACGGTGACACCGCCGTTGGTGCTGGTGTCCGCGTTGACCCCGGCCACGCCATAGGTGCCGGGGTACATGATGATGCTGGCGTCCACGGTGAAGCTGTCGGAGTCGGCGTCTGAGACCACCAGGCCGTAGAGGTTGAGGTACTTGTTGGTGGGGTTGTGGATCTCGAACCACTCGCCGTCACCGTCGTTGACGGCATTCGGGTTCTGCATGATCTCGGTGATCACCAGGTCGCCGGCCACCGAGGGGTAGACGATGGGATCGCAGACCGTGGGCTCCCCCGTCTGGCAGACAAAGCCCTCCTCAAGGGCGCACTGGGACGAGCAGCCGTCGCCGTCGGCGGCGTTTCCGTCGTCGCAGGTCTCGTGTTCGTCCAGCAGGCCATTTCCGCAGGTGGTGGGGGCGTAGGTCACGCGTAGGTCGTAGGTGCCGTCGCTGCTCGAGCTGTAGCCGTCGGCCACGATGTAGTAGCGGCCCGCTGGCAGCCCGATGTAGTGCAGCGTCTCCGGGTTGCCCGAATCGCTGCAGCCGTCGTGATAGGTCTGGTCGTTGGGGTCCATGACCTCGGTGGCCAGATCACAGGGCGTCGCGAGCAGCCGCAGGGCCGCGTCGAAGGAGGGGTTCGGGGTCATGACGATGGTGGCGTCCACCCCGGCGGGCACGTCGATGGCGTAGATCCAGTCGTTGGCCGCTCCGGAGGTGTAATTGTCGCAGGGGGCCGCGTCCACGTGGTTGGAGGCGTCGACGGTGGACGTGTCTCCCACCGCGGTGCCGTCCCAGGTACCATCGGGGAGCGGGATGGTCTCCAGGTAGAACGGCACGACGCAGTCCCCGGCCGGGGCCACGCAGGCCGCCGGATCACCGAAGCACACGTCGCCGGTGGCCGAGCAGTCGGTGTTGTTCCACACCAGGCAGGCGCCCACCTGCTCGCAGGTCCACAGCTCCGTGCCGTCGCAGTAGGTCTCGCCCTGGGTGGTGCAGTCCGAGGTGCAGGCATCGGTGCACATGGGGGTACCGCCGATGACGTCGCACACCTGGTCATTGTCGGTGCAGTCGGTCTCGGTGAAGCCGAGGCACCCGTTGGCCTGGGTCTCACAGAGCTGCAGGATGTTGCCGTTGCAACTCAGCGCCCCGTCGGTGGTGCACTGGTCGTTGCAGCAGTTGGTGGTGATTATGCTCTGGCAGTCGTTGGAGCAGCCCAGATCGCCGCCGTCGAAGTTGCCCTCGGTCTCGCAGGTGGCGGTGCCGAAGTCGTCTCCGTCGCAGACCTCGTAGTCGCTGTCGAGCGTGTCGTCACCGCAGGTGTCTACGCAGCCCGACTCGTCGAAGGAGCAGGTGGAGTCGCAGGCCAGGTCGCCGCCGGTGTGTCCCAGGTCGGCGCAGGTGGTGCCATCCAGGTCGGTGTCGTCGCACTCCTCGTTGCCGTTGGCCACGCCGTCGCCGCACTGGGCGTCCCAGCAGTTGCTGGTGTCGAAGCCGCAGTCGGTCCCGCAGGCCAGGTCGCCGCCGTCGAAGCCCAGGGACTCGCAGGTGGCGCCGCCGAGCTCGGAGCCGTCACACGACTCGCTTCCCTCGATCACGCCGTCTCCACATTCTGCCTTGTCGTCGTCGTCGCTGCAGCCGCCCAACATCAGGGCCAGGGCGGCCAGAGCCCCGCAGGTGCTCATGCCTAGCTTGCGTAACATCGCACTACCTCCTCGTGTTCTGATCTGAATCCTATTCAGATGGTCAATTGGTCAATCGTGTGGATGACAGCGGCTTTCTCGCGCGGACCAACGGTTCGGCGGTGAAGAGCTGCCATTCGGCTACAATGCCACTCTCAATGTTTCCGTTTCCGACTTTCAGCAGACCATCATATCGGGGCCATGCCAGCAAAGGAAGGGGTAATCGAGAGGGGCCCAGGAACAGGAAAAACAGTAACGCTGCGGTTGAGGCCGAATAAAATAAGGCTATCGGGTGCATGACCTGAGTAATATTTGGCGGTTTTTCCTGTTTTCCATTGGCAAGTCTACGAGGGTCTACGAGGGTTTGGGCCCTGATTATGAAATGATCTTGGCTTGATGTGGACTGTTTACGGTGGTCTCCCACTCCAGGGCCGGGGGGGCGGAGTTTTCCCGGAGGGCGGTGGTTGATGGAGCGGCCGGACCGCTGAGGCACAATGAGCTGAGGGTGTATCTAGAGAGGGAGGGATCTCTTTCCGGGCTACTTGTGGGAGGCGATCCAGACGCCGTCCCAGCCCTCGGGGGGAGGGCTCTGCTGGTAGGTGCGGCAGCGCTCGATGAGCAGCTCGGCGGCCGGGTCGGCCCCACCGCGCAGGCGGATGAGCGCTTCCCAGGCCTGGATCGCGGCGTCCCAGCGGCGGACGCGGTAGTGCTCCAGCGCCTCGGCGCTCACCCGCTCGATGGCCAGCTCCGTCTCGGTGACCCGGGCGCGCAGGCCGAGCAGGGCGTACAGACGCACGCCCTCGCGGCGTCCCTTGACCGCCACGACATCCACGGCCCGTGCCGCGAACAGGGATTGTACCCGATGATAGGTGTGCTCGCTCACCGTGACCCAGGTGCCGTAGGTCTTGTTGATGCCCTCGATGCGGCTGGCCAGGTTCACGGCGTCTCCGATGATGGTGTAGCTGAGCCGTTCATCGGAGCCGATGTTGCCCACCACCACCTCTCCGGTGTGTACGCCGACGCGGGTGTGCATGGGGGGGTGGCCCGCGGCGATCCACTCGGCGTTGAGCTCGTCGAGGGCGTGGCGAAGCCCCCAGGCGGCGCGGCAGGCGCGCTCGGCGTGATCCGCCTGCTGCCGCGGTGCGCCCCAGAACGCCATGATGGCGTCGCCGATGTACTTGTCGATGGTGGCGCCGTGGGTGAGCAGCACGTTGGTGGTGGCGTCGAAATAGCGGTTGAGGTGCGCCACCAGGGCCTCGGGATCCAGCCCCTCGGCGATGCTGGTGAACCCGGCGATGTCGGAAAAGAGGATGGACACCTCGCGCCTCTCCCCCTGGACCTTGGCCTCGCGCCCGGTGCGCACGAGCTGGCGCACCAGATCCCGGGGGACGTACTTTTCGAAGGAGCGCAGCCCGGCCTTCATCTGGCTCACCGAGGTGACCATCTGGTCCACCTCGCGCAGGGCGGAGCGGATCTCCACGTCCTCGCGCAGCTCCAGGCGCCGGATGCGATCGGCCTCCTCCACCAGACGCCCCAGGGGCCGGGAGATGGCCCGGGAGAGGAACACGGCCAGCAGGACGGCGCACAGGATGACGACCAGGGAGATGAGCACGCTCATCCAGCGGTTGCGCTGAATGGTGCCCATGACCACCTCCTCGGGGACGAGGATGCCCACCGTCCAGCGGATGCCCGACCGCGCCGGAAAGGGGCTGTACATGGCGAACCACCGTCGCCCCCCCTCGGTGAACTCGAAGATGTGGCGCTCGCGCGGAGGGAGCTGCGCCCCGCGGCGCTGCAGCGCGGCGAAGGAGGCCCGCACCTCGGGGGCCGGGCTCTGGTCGACGCGGTGCAGCGCCCAGCGGCTCGCGCCATCTTTCGCCACCCGGCGACGCAGGTGCTCCACGTCCGAGTAGGCGACGATCTCCCGCTCGGGGTTGACCAGAAAGAGCCGCCCTTGCGCGCCGACCTTCTTGTCGGCGAGAAACTCCGAGATCCGGTAAAGCTCCATCTCCACCGACACGGCCCCCCGAAACCGCCCGCGCGCGTCGAAAAGCGGCGTGGTGGAGGCGATGCCGGGCTTTTTGTCCGTATAGAACAGGTACACCCCGGTCCACCCCTGCCGCCGCGTGCGCTTGGCCTGGCGATACCAGGGGCGGCCGCGCGGGTCGTAGCGGGGCGTGGGCGACAGCGACACGCGTCGCAGGCGATGGTCCGCGTCGCGGTATTTCCACAGCACGAAGGGGGCAGACCCGCCGCGTCGGATGATCTTGGTGGAGAGGCTCCCCCGGGGCAGGCGGTACGGGCCGACCTCTGCGTCCGGCCGCAGCCGGGCCGCCTCCAGCAGAGGCTTTGCGGCCGTCACGGTGGGTCTCTCGCGCCGCGGGGCCGGGCGTGTCGGGGCGCCCTCGCGCCGCGGGGCCGGGCGTGTCGGGGCGCCCTCGCGCCGCGGGGCCGGGCGCGCAGGAGCGCCCTCGCGCCGCGGGGCCGGGCGCGCAGGAGCGGCTCCGCGTCGCGGGGCCGGGCGCGCAGGAGCGGCTCCGCGTCGCGGGTGGGCGCGAGCCGGGACCACGGGTTGGCCCCGGACGTCCGTGGCCACGGGAAAACGCTTCAACATCAAGAAGTTTCCCTGCTCGTCGCCCAGGTTGATCATGGCGAGCTGGGGATAGGCTCGGAGCAGCTCGAAGAAGAACCGCTCCACGGTTGCCTCGTCCTGCGGGCGAATCACACCGCTGCGCGTCAGCTCGCGGCAGAGCCCGGCGGCCTTGTCGGCGGGCTCGAGGTAGCCGGTGGTGCGATCCACCACGTGGCGGGTCAAGCGGTCCATGAGCTGAGTGGACAGATCTCGGGCGTTGGAGGCGGAGTAGTACCAGGCCGTGGAGATCAGCACCGCCGAGAGAGCGCCGATGATGGCAACCAGCAGCGACAGGATGGTGGTGCGCAGGGTCACGCGTAATCGGCCGCGCCGCTTCGGAGGGGTGTCGTCGGCCGCGGGGAGGATGGGTGCTGGCTTCGCGGCCGCCGTCGCGGAAGGGACGTGGCCCGACACGGCTCGTTGCTCGCGGGTGAGCTTGGGCTCGGGCCCCTGGCGCGAGTCGCCGGGCGTTGCGTCATCCGAGCTGGGCTTTTCGGGCGAGTCGGGCCCGTCGGGCGTCTTCATGGCGAGGCCCCAGAGCGGGTTGTTGGGTATGGAGATGACTATGCCGACAATATTCCCCTTTCACAATGGCCGATGATGGGCCAAAACCAGTAAGCAATAGACGCGACACGAGGACTCGACCCGTGAAGACCCCATCCCACGTACTACGGCTACTGCTTTCGTCCCTGCTCTGGCTGGCGCCCCTGCTCTGGCTGGTGCCCCTGCTCTGGCTGGCCCAGCCGAGCTGCCTGGTGGAGACCGAGCAACCCCAGCTCGAGGGGCACGACGTGAAGGTGACCTTCATCCACACCTCGGACGTCCACTCCCGGCTGCTGCCCTACTCCCTGGACGTCGGGGAAACCGATGAATCTCTTGGGCTTTCGTCCAACTCTGCCACCGTGGGCGGGGCGGCGCGGGCCTCCACCATCATCAAGCGGATCCGCTCGGGCGGCGGGCGCGTGGTGCACATCGACACCGGGGACGTGTTCCAGGGAGCCCCGATCTTCAACCAGTTCAAGGGGGAGGTGGAGTTCAAGTGGCTCAACATGCTGGGCGTGGACGCCTTCGTCATCGGCAACCACGAGTTCGACGCCGGCATCGACAACCTCGTGCTCCAGGCCAGGCAGTTCGCCCGCTTCCCCATGCTCAACGCCAACTACGGCCTCGAGGATCCCAACGTGTTCGGAGCCTCCGAGCTCGCGAGCATCGCCACGCCGTACACCATCATCAACGCCCAGGGTCTGCGCATCGGCGTCATCGGCCTGGGCAGCCTGAGCTCCATCGTGTCCATGTACGAGGGGGGCAACTCGCTGGGCATCACGCCCATGGACACCATCCAGATGACCCAGTTCTACGTGGACTTCTTGCGCCCCCTGGTGGACGTGGTGGTGGTGGCCTCGCACCTGGGCCTGCGGGGACAAAAGAAGATGACCCGCGGTACCGTGGACCAGATCGACGACTGCGAGGGGCCCAACTGCACCACGGAGCAGGAGACGGCGCGCTGCTCGGTGATCCACCGGCTTTTGGGGGACGAGGGGCTCATCCGGCACACCGAGGGCATCGATCTGGTGCTCGGGGGCCACCTGCACATCGTGATCAACCCGCCGGAGCTGATCCAGGACTGTGACCCCGACCCCAACTGCGCGGGGTATCCATTTTACGAGGAGCTGATGAACCGCGGCTGTCAGTATCGCAGCCGCAAGGTGCCGCTGATGCACTCCGGGGCTTTCCTCAAGTTCGTGGGACAGCTCGACGTGGTGTTCCACCAGCCAGAGGCGCAGCCCGGGGAGACCGAGGCCGACGCGTACTTCCGTGAGCTCAACGCCTGGGAGGTCAAGACCTACCGGCCGGCGCTCTACCCGGTGGACGACACGGCGGTGCCGCGGGAGCAGTGGGACGTGGCGGTGGAGCGCCTGCTCGAGCCCTACTCCGAGGAGCTGTTCCGGGAGATCCAGCTCACGCGCTACATCGCCTACTCGCCCCGCAAGATCCGACGGTTCGCCACCGGCTACGGGGACTCCGAGCTGGGAAACCTGGTGTCCACCTCCATGCAGACCCGCAACCGCGTGGAGGCGCAGTTCGCCATCACCAACACCCTCGGCATCCGGGCCGACATCAACCGCGGCCCCATCACCGAGGAGATGATGTACAACGTGTTCCCCTTCGAGAACGCCATCACCACCATGACCCTGTCGGGCCGGGAGGTGAAGGACGTCATGGACTACGTGGCCCTGCGCTCGGCCCGGCGGGGCTGCCAGCTTCAGGCCCAAGTGTCAGGAATCACAGCTCTAATCGACTGTAACGCGGACGTGGAGGCGGCGCGGCGGGTCACCATCGGCGGCAGCCGGCTCGTCGAGCCCGATCGGTTCGGGCGCGAGGCTCCGGGCGAGCCCCTGTGCAGCTTCGACGGGCTGCGCTGCACCCCCGGGCAGGACTGCGCTCCAGACCTAGAGCCGGTGAAGGCCTGCCCGGCGAGCGAGGATCTCGGCAACGGCACCTGCTGTCCGGAGGGGGAGCTGTGCACCCCGCTGGGCTGCGGCGCCCCCATCGCGCCCTACGTGTCCTACAAGCTCGCCACCAACGACTACATCGCCACCGGCGGCTCGGGCTTCACCATGCTCGAGCAGAACACCACGCAGTTCAACACCGGCATCTCCCTGCGGGACTCGGTGATGGACTACGTGAACGCGGCCTACGACGGCTGCGGCGCTGCCCTCCCACAGTCGGTGCAAGACGAGCTGGGCGCCATCGCCGAGCAGTACGACGCGGCCACCTGGGACCGCGCCGACTACGACGCCGTGATCGCCGCCGTCCTCGCCTACTACGAGAACGCCAACACCAACGGGCATGCCAACTACGGCGCCTGCGTGGAGGATCTGGGGGGGGCCCTGCAGCGCGACTGCGACTACCTGGAGCAGGGCTCGGTGGACCGCTCCCGCTGCCGCGCCACCACCTGGCTGCGCGCTGGCAAGATGTGCATCGAGCTCCCCTGCGTCATGGCCTCCGAGGACGGCCGCCTCAACCGCATCTTCCCCGAGTAGCTAGCCCCTCTTGGTGGCCAGCGGGGCATCCCCCGCGCTCCGCCGCCGGCGGTGGCCCCCGCGCTTCGTCGCCGGCGGTGGCCCTCGCGCTCCGTCGCCGGCGGTGGCGCTCGCGCTTCGTCGCCGGCGGTGGCGCTCGCGCTTCGTCGCCGGCGGTGGCGCTCGCGCTTCGTCGCCGGCGGTGGCGCTCGCGCTCAGTCGCAGGGAGCCAAGGTGAAGGCGTAGCTCCGATAGTCGACGACAACCCGGGTGACGTTCGGGCCGAGGGCGGCGGACAGTCGAAGGTCGTCACCGTGCCGTCCGCGGCCGCCAGGGTATCCACGAAGCAGTCCTCGGGTAGAGTGATCAGCAGATCCGAACCGGAAAGCCGGCGGAGATGGGGGTAGCTCTCGGAACCTTGTCGTTGTCCGCGTCGGAATCCCGGTAGTCGGCAACGCGATCCCCGTCCGTGTCCCGTTCTCCAAGCACCCCTCTACCCCATTGGAGATGCCGTCCCCGTCATCGTCCCCCAGCGGATCACAGCCCGGATTGGCCGCGTCCACGCCACCGTCGGGCGCGTCGCCTCCGACAGAGCGGTCGCAGCCCGAGCCACAGACCCCGGCGAGCAGCAACGGCAGCACGACCAGCCCGGTCGCGAGCGAAAATGCGGGTCTGTGTGTCGGTCCTCCGCGCTCGTAGCTCCCCTCCGGAACGCGAGGCTCGACGATACTTCTACGCATCATTTCTCCGCCAAGCCGATAGAATGTAAAAGAGTGTATCTCCTTATGCCAGGGCTTGCCAGGGTCCGCGCCGATTCCGGCCTGAATCACCTGCGATCGGGGCGCCCGTGGAAGAAACGGGGGTACCTTTGACAAAGGTGGGGCAGTTCCTTCCACGGCGATCGGCGCGCGCGAGGCACTGCGCCCCGATAGTCGCGAAAACCCCACGCACATCGCCCCGGGGCCCGCGCCCCGAGCGCCGGAGGCCGCGCCGATTCCGACCTGGGTCGCCGACGATCGGGGCGCCCGTGGAAGAAACGGGGGTACCTTTGTCAAAGGTGGGGCAGTTCCTTCCACGGCGATCGGCGCGCGCGAGGCACTGCGCCCC
>CAYFWA010000110.1:0-608 GCA_964346625.1 uncultured Myxococcales bacterium | reverse complement strand
GATAGTCGCGAAAACCCCACGCACATCGCCCCGGGGCCCAAGCTGACACCGACCCGGATCGCCGACAAGCGCGGCAACGGGTGCGGTAAGTTGGCCGCCGGATGCCGGATGCCGGCCGGCGGTCGCGGCCGGCGGAAACGGGCGGCGGTAGCGGGCGGCGGAACCGGGCGGCGGTAGCGGGCGGCGGAACCGGCTAGCGGAACCGGGCGGCGGAACCGGGCGGCGGTAGCGGGCGGCGGAACCGGCTAGCGGAACCGGGCGGCGGAACCGGCTAGCGGAACCGGGCGGCGGAACCGGGCGGCGGTGGCGGGCGGCGGAACCGGGCGGCGGTGGCGGGCGGCGGAACCGGTGTGGCTCTGCGGTTGGTGTGGCCGCCTGGTTTGGGCCTGCGGACACCGACACGCTATGGGGACGCAGCTTCGATTTCTCGCTTTCGCTGGGCGCTTTGGGGCTCATGCGTTACGAGCTACATCCGGTCCTCAACCACCTCGTGGCACCATTGCGGGGCGAAAGCGACAAACCGAACCTGCGTCCCCCCGTTCAGTTGGGCGTCGGGTCCGCGGCTCTTTACGACCTCGTGGCACCATTGCGGGGCGAAAGCGACAAAC
>CAYFWA010000109.1:0-12410 GCA_964346625.1 uncultured Myxococcales bacterium | reverse complement strand
GCCGGGCGCCTCGGCGCCCTGAACTGGACACCTTATTCGTGACCGGGGCCTCAGTACAAAAGATACGGTTGGCGGCGTTCCAGGAAGCGGTTGGACTCTGCGCGGTCGGCCTCGATCAGGGCTTCCAACGACCGCGTGTCGTCCATCGCCCGTCGATACCCTGCCGATCCGGTGAGCAGATCGATGGCCGGCACGTCACGCACGAACTCGTAGGGCTGCGACCGCCAGGCGAACTGCTGCGGATACAGTCGCTTTACGACGGAAAGCAGCTCCAGGCCGGTGCGGTAGGGCTCGAAGGCGCCCCGATCCGTAACGTGAAGCTGCACCCCACCGCAGTCTCGCCCGCGGTGCTTCTGAAACTGCGGTAAAAACCACGTAGGGCGAAAGGAGACCCCAGGCAGTTCCCGCTCCTCGAGCGCGGCGGCGAGCCGGGTCGGCTCGATGAAGGGGGCACCCACCAGCTCGAAGGGGCGCGTGGTGCCACGGCCCTCCGACAGCTCGGTGGCCTCCACGAGACACATCCCGGGATATACGAAGGCCGTGTCGGGGGTGGGCATGTTGGGCGAAGGTAGCACCCAGGGGCGACCCGTGGTCTCGTGAACCATCTCCCGGGCCCACCCCGTCACCGGAACCACCTCGAGCGCGGCGTCAATCCGGCGCTCCGCCCGGCAGAGCCGCAGGAGCTCACCGAGAGTCAGGCCGTGGCGGTTGGGGACCGAGTGCATTCCCACGAAGGATTCGAATCCCAGCCCAACGGGTCCTCCCTCCACTTTTACGCCGCCCAGGGGGTTCGGTCGATCACAGACCACGAGGGTCACGCCGACCTCGGCGCAGATCTCGAGGCAGAGCAGCGCCGTCCACGCATAGGTGTAGTAGCGGCTTCCGACGTCTTGCAAATCACACACCAACACGTCGAGATCCGCCAGATCTTCCCGGCGCGGCCGCAGGCTTCCGACGTCGGCGCCGTAAAGGCTCACCACCGGCAGGCCCGTTTCGGGATCCGTCTGATGCCCCACTGGCACCATGTCCTGAGCGACGCCGCGAACCCCGTGCTCGGGCCCGAACAGCCGCACGAGGCGCTTGCCCGCCGCCGTCACTAGGAGATCCGCCGCGTGACGAAATCGTCGGTCCACCGAGACCGGATTGCAGAGCAGGCCGAGGCGCCGCCCTTCGAGGAGCGACCGCTGATCGGTGAGCAGGCGCTCCAGACCGATGGTGACCGGCATGGGAGGACGGACGCGAGGGGAGGTCGGATCAGGCGACGGGATAGGGTTGCAGCACGATCTCCTCTTCGCCGGTGACGACGGAGAAGCGAACCTCGGAGCACTTGAGACGTGCGCAGATCATGCGTTCGTTGACCTCGAGCTTGCCGCGGAAGGCGGCGAGCTCGAAGCCGGTGGTGTCCTCACCCAGATCCTGCATGGCCGCGAGGTACTCCTTGAAGATCCGCTGATAATAGCTCTCCTTGTCCTCGTCGAGCCGCGGGATGAGCTGTGAATCTCCGGGGCGATAGGGCCGATCGGGCAGCGGCCCGAGGCTGAAGCGAAGCTGCGGCCCGGCCGCCCCTTCCCCCTCGTCCGACTCTTCGTCCTCCCCGGGCTCGGGGCGCCCCAGGAGCTGGGCCATGAGCACGTTCAGGATGTAGGCGAGTCCCTCGGTCTCCCGGGCTGGGACGCCGAAGGTGTGCTCCATGTTGCCGGCCACGATGTCCGCCACCCCCCTCTCCAACTCGGAGATCTGCATGATGAAGTACCGGCGCAGCAACCAGCTCAGCAGGAGAATCACCACCACGAGCGCCCCTCCCAGCACCAGCACGATGACGCGGGCGTAGCCGAAGCGGTCCTGGGCCTGTTTCACCGAAGAGAGCACGACGAAGGAGAAGCCGCGGCTCGCGGGGATGCTCGCCGCCGCCGCATACCAGGTCTGATTGTCTAAGGACAGGGTCTTGTCACTGGGGGCCTTCCACTGCCCGGGCTCCTGGTTCGACCGCGGCACGCCCGACAGCTCGGCGGCGCTCGCGCTCTTGAGGGTGGTGGTGCTCAGGGTCTTCTGATGGAAGAACACCACCTCGGCGCCCGACATCTTCTTGAGCTTCATGGCGTAGACGTCTCCCACCTCCCAGGCCAGCAGCAGCACCCCTTGCAGCTTGTCGTCGGCGCCCAGGATGGGGGCAACTCCAACCCGAAGGATCTCCGGGCGCACGTCACCCGACTTCTCGCCGTCCGCGGTGAGGTTCTGCACCTCCTCCTTGAGCCACATCTCGCTGGTGGTCTCGTGTTGTGCGCGGGCGGTCTGGAGCGCCAGAGACTTGGGCTTGAGCCGCTTGCCCAGGTAGAGCCGTGACTTGTCACTGCGCGCCACCAGGATCCCGCGTCGATCCAGAAGCCCGATGAAGGCCGCGTTGACTCCGTGCTTTTTCTTGATGTCCTCGGGGAGCTCGTCGCGCAGCATGGCCTCGAGGTTGCGGTCGATCTTCTGCTTCGGCAAAAGCAGCGGAACCACGTCCATCTCCTCGGGCACGAGCTTGTCGCGGAACAGCTCGGCCATGGCCTTGATCTGTCGTTCGTCGTTACGGCCCTTCCAGGCCAGGATCAACGCGCCGATGGGGGCCTTACCAGCCCCCAGCAGGGGGACGGCTACGCCCCGAATGGTGCCCTCGGTCACGGCCTCGAAGGGCAAAGGACCAGAATCGATACTGGTATCCCCGCGGCCGGTGAGCACGGTGGTGACCCACTTCACGTTCATCACCCGGTTGGTCGCGTAGGTCACCGGGGTCCCCGTCTTGGTGACCGTGCTGTTGAGCTGGGACCAGACGATGATCCGCTGGGTATTGACCAGGGCCACGAAATCCGGCGACCAGTCCTCCTCCATGGCGGATGCGGCCTTGGCCACCTGCTCGCTGACCGCTGTCTGGTACCGTCGAGTGGCCTTGAAGTAGGCTCGCGACATCCTCGCATAGTGTTGGGCCAGGGCTCGAGACCGCTGACTGTCGAGCTCCAGCATCCGGCGCGCCGTGTGGTAGGCGCGGACGGCCTGCTTGCGAGCCATCTGCTCCCCTTGCTGATTTCCGTCGCTGGAAATCAGGAAAAAGCCTCCGACCGCCAGGAGGATCGCGAGAATCGCCGCCGATATTCCAAGTTGTCCTTTGAGCATTTGCGATACTCCCCCTCAGGAGTTCGTTGTTTGGACATGAATATCCGAAGGTCGCCCCCTCAGTCAAGGAATAGGTCGATTTTTAAGCAGGTTATAAGGCCAGAGCGCGCTGGAGGGCGACGTCGTGCAGCTCGAACCGATGGAGGAGATACACCCGCAGCCGCTCGATCTCCGGTAGGGGGGCCGCGCGAAGCTGCTGGCTGACCGTGAGAAACAGCAACGACAGCCGTTGATGTCGGGTGGGAAACAGCAGCAGCCCCAGCACGCGGAACGTCTCCTCGCCAGGGGGCGCGTCGGCCAGGGCGCGCACGGCTTGCGCCCGCTGGGCAGCCGAGGGCTCACCTTCCGCCGGCAGGATCCGTCGCAGCGATTCCCCCCGGGGGTGCTGCCGGAGGGCCGCCTGCAGCAGGCGGCCCTCGCCGGGTCTTTTCCCGAGCCAGCGCAGCACCCGGCGGCGCTGTGTTTTTGCGGGATTATCGGGCAAGGCCCGGAGCACCTCGCGGGCCCGCTGGGGGTCCCCGATCTTCACGAAGGCGTCCACGAGCTCGATGCCGAGGGAGGCAGGCGCGTGGACCACCCGCTGGCGCACCGGCGCCACGCCTCGCTGCAGGCGCGCCAGAATCCGCTCTGGGGAGTGCTTGCGGTAGTTGATGAGATCGCGCGGTGCCGAAAACTCGATGCGCGCGTTGTCGTCGGTGTTGACCGGGACGCCGCGCACCAGGCGGTCCACCTCGGCGGGCGACACCAGATACCGTGCGGCCAGGTCCCCCAGGCTGGTGATCTGGATACGGGCCAGGGCGTCTCGCATCCGCGGCGCCCGCATGCGGCGGGCCAGACGGGACCCATCCATCGTCAGGGGGCGAAACGAGGCCACCAGCAGCAGGTCCACCTGGGCGTGCTGTGAACGGAAGATGGTGACCCGCGGGAAGACGGAGCGGAGCGTCGCGATGATACTGAGCACGTTCTCGGTCGAGATCTCGTATAGCTGCAACCACTGAATGAACACGCCGTCGGGGCGCAGCCGTCGACGGGTCAACTGAAAGAACTCCCGGGTGAACAGGCTGGCGGCGCCGGTCATCCACGGATTCGAGGGCTCGGACACGATCACGTCGAACCCGTCGCGCATGGCGAGCAGGACGTTGCGACCATCGGCCTCGTGGATCACGACGTTGGGCGCGCGGGAGGCGTGGCGGTTGTAGCGCTCGAAAGCCTGCGCCGCTCGCAGCACCTCGGGCTCCAGCTCCACGGCCTCCACCCGAATGGAGCCCAGCCGAGCCATCTCGCCCACCGAAATCCCCGAGCCCCACCCGATGATCAGCGCGCGACGGGGTGGCCGCTGCCCCGGAAGGACCAGTGGGCCCAGCAGCCCGCTGAGGACCTGGGTTTCCATGTCCCCACGCGTGGAGACCCGGTCGGGCTCGATGCGCCACGGCTGTCCCACGTAGTCCGCGCAGCGCAGCCCCGGCTCCCGGCGGAACACGGAGGAGGCCGAGGCGTCGTTTTTCCCGTTGACCTGCAGAGCGAGATGCTCCCAGCAGCTCTGGTCTTCGAACCCTTGGACCACCGCGTGCCAGGTGGACACGGTAGCCACCACCCCCTCCTGGTAGTAGATCAGCCGGCGTCCGGCCAAGGGATCGCAGGGATCCTTGAGCTCGGGGCGATAGCCCAGCACTGCCTCGGCGCGGCGCATCTGATGCCGGCCCGGCCCATCTCGGAAGTGGCGCTGCAGGGGGGAGTCGGGGTCCGGGCAGTCGCTGTAGCGCAGGGAGCGATCCAGGGTGGAGAGCCGAAACACGCCCGCGGTCATCAAGGACGGATCCCAGCGCGCCCCCGACCCCACCAGCGTACCCAGCAGCAACAGACCGGCCACCCCCGCGCGGGCGTAACGCTGCCACCTCGACAGGGGGGTCAGGCCCGTGAACACCACCGCGAGCGCCAGGTTCACCCCGATCATGGCCGCCAGGGTGCGCTGGGTGCCGAGCCAGGGGATGAGCACGAAGCCGCCCATAAAGGACCCCACGATGGCGCCCAACGTGTTGAACGCGTACACTCGCCCCACCGTGCGCCCGACGCCCCGACGGGGCCCCTCACACACCGCGATGGTGGCCGGAAACACCATGCCCATGAAGAAGGTGGGCAGCAGCACCACCAGCGCACACACCAGGAACTTCAGGCCGAAGACGTTGGTGGGGTTGGTGTCGGTGGACCGACTCAGGTACACGAAAAGCAGAGGCAGCCGGTCGATGTAGAGAAACCCCAGTATCACCATGGAGGCCACCAGCAGGTGGATGACCCCCAGGTTGGCGAGCTGGCCGGGCCGGTGGGCCGTGCGGCGGGCATAGACGCCCCCTCCCAGGGCCAAGCCGAGCAGAAACGCCATCAGGATGAGCGCGAAGGCGTAGACCGAAGAGCCCACGACGAGGGCCAGGATCCGGGTCCAGGCCTGCTGATACACCATGCCGATGGCTCCGGCGACCAGGACCCCGCCCAACGCGATGGTCGAGGCGCTGCGCGCGGGAAGCCCCTCGATGGTCCCCCGCAGCACGGCCGGATCCGGTGTCGGCGCGGCTTCCCGTGCGGTGGGCGCATCCTCGTCCCGCGGCGTCGGTGGAGCCTCGGACACCTCGCCGCGACGCTGCAGCCACCAGCCAAGCCCCACCGCCGCGATACAGAGCACCAGGTTGATGCTGCAGGCCGTCCGCCCCGTGGCGGTCAATCCCAGCGAGGGCATGAAGACGAACCCGGCCAGGAACGTGCCCGTGACCGCCCCCAAAATGTTGATGCTGTAGAGCGTGCCCACCTCCCGTCCGAGCCCGGAGCGGCGCCGGGCGTAGAACCGACTGAGCACGGGCAGCGTAGCGCCCATGGCCGTGGTGGGCAGCAACAACACCACGCCGACGATCAGAAAACGCACCAGGGCAAAGGCATGGGGCCCGGGTCCCCACTGCGCCCAGATCCAGCTATGAAGCACCTGCACCTGCTCCAGGATCAGCGGGAAGACGAGCCCGTACGCTCCCACCATCAGCTCCAGCGCGCCGTAGATGATGAGCGCCGAGCTCTCTCGAGTCAGCCGATCGGCGATGCCGCCGGCGAGCCAGCCCCCCAGCGCCAGCCCGCCCATGAACACCGTGAGGAGCGTGGAGATGGCGAAGGTGGTGGAGCCGAAGGTGGTGGTCAGCAGCCGCATCCACAGCGTTTCGAAGATGAGCCCCGAGGCGCCAGAGCACAAAAAGAGCAGAATCACCAAGGGACGCGCGAGTCGACGCAGGGTTTCCATGGGGAGTTCAGGGCAGGAAGTCTACGGCGCGGTTCTTCTCGAACTGTTGGGCCAGCTTGATGCAGCGGGCGTTTTCGACCTTCAAGGGACAGAGGTGCAACGCCACCGAGTAGCGGAGCTGTCGCTCCGTGTAGGGCTTGTCCCCCACCACGAACAGCAGGCTGTCGTCGTGTCCCGGTACGTAGAAGTCGGGGCCCTCCCGCTTGGAAGGCACCGCGGACCAGAGCGCCTCGTCGTTGAGCCGCTCGTTGCTCAACAAGACCAGGGTGAGGGGGCGCACCGCCAACTCGTGGGGGATCTGCTGCTCTCGGAGCAACCGGCCGTAGGCCTGCTGTGCCTGGCGGTATCCTCGCGCGATGCGCTCGGCGTCCACCGACGCATCGGCATACAGAAACAGCGGGCGGGGACCGGAAAACAGCTTGGCCACCGGCCACTTTTCGAGCTGCTTGCTGAGCGCCTCGAGCACCGGGTGCTTGGCGGGCAGCGCGGGCTGGGGCCGCCGGGCCGGGCCGCCGGCCGTCTCCCGCGCCTGCGAGGTCCTGCCGTTCTTGCCGGTCTTGCCGGTCTTGCCGGCCGTGCCCGGCGAACCGCCGTCCCCGTCTCGCAGCAACAGCAGGGCCATCCCCCCCGCGGCGAGCACCAGCACCGCCAGCACCACCACCAGGATCCAGCTTCGCGACCGGCGTGGGAGGGGGTCCGCCGCCACGGTGGGCGCCTGCGACACCTCCAACTCCCGCGTGCCCCGCGGGACCGCCCGCCCTTCGGGCGTGGCGCGCAGGGCCGCGCGGAAGGCGCGGGCGTCTTGGAAGCGCTCCTCCATGGGCTTGGCGATGCCCTTCAAGATCACCTGCTCGAGCTCGGCAGAGATCTGCGCCCCCGTCTCCCGAGGCGGGCGGGGGGCCGTGGTCAGGTGCATCTGCATGACCTCGAACTGGCTCTCCCCGTCGAAGGGGGGCTCCCCCACCAGCGACTCGTAGAGCGAGATCCCCAGGGCGTACAGATCCGTCCGGTGATCGATGTCCTTGCCCCGGACCTGCTCGGGGGCCATGTACCGCACCGTCCCCATGGTCTGGCCGGTTTGCGTGAGCTTGCTGTCCCGCGTGATCTTGGCGATCCCGAAGTCGGTGACCTTCACCGAGCCGTCGGGGCGCACCATGATGTTGGAGGGCTTGATGTCGCGGTGGACGACGTCGTTATCGTGGGCGTGCTCGAGCCCCTTGAGGGTGAGCATGCAGGTTTGCACGGCCCGGGTGGGCTCGAGCCGCCCCATCCGGTCGATCTCGTCCTCCAGGGTCTCCCCTTCCGCGTACTGCATCACCAGGCAGAGGCGGCCGTCATCCTCGGCGAAGTTGATCAGATGGACGATGTTGGAGTGCTCCAGCTTCGCGAGGGTTCGCGCCTCCTCGAGAAAGCGGGTCTTGACCTCGGCGTAGGCGGCGAGCTCCGGGGGCAGCATCTTGATGGCCACCTCCTGTCCCGTGAGCTGGTTCACGCCCAGATAGACCACGGCCATGCCCCCCGAGCCGAGCACCTTGGTGACGCGGTACGAGTCGAACAGGACCGTGCCGATGAGCTCGTCGGCGTCTCCCCCCTCGAGGGGGGTCCCGCAGGAAAAACAGAGTTGTGCGGTGTCGAGGTTCTCGGCGCCGCACTCGGAGCAGTGGAGAGCCATGGGGTTCACATCGTGGAGCGCTAATAATCGATCCGTCTCAGGTAGCCTTCGATGGCACCCACCACCTCATCGGGGAACTCCACGGCCGCGTAGTGGGTGGCGCCTGGGATGACCACGAGCTCACAGTCTTCGATCTGCTCGCGGATGTGTCGTGCGGTGGACACCGGGGTCATGATGTCCCGATCTCCGGTGATCACCAGCGATGCACAGCTCACCGAGGAGACCACGTCGCAGGCGTCGTGCTCCCCGAGCGCCTGGAGGGTGGCCGCGTACAGCTCGAAGTCGAGCCCCACGAACTCCTGGGCCAGCGTGGAAAAGATATCGAGATCGAGCGTCTGGCCCACGAGCCCGAGCTGCTGCATCACCGGGATGAGCTGGCGCCAACTGGTGGCCACTGAGGACCCCTTGGACACGAGACCAGGAAAGCGCCGCATCAGCTCCAGGCCCGCCAGGATGATGCGCTTCGAGCCCGGGATGCCCAGCGCGGTGTCGAAGGGAGACCCGCAGGTCCCGTTGAGCAGGATCAGACCGCAGAAGCGGTGGCGGTGGTTGCGGTAGAACTCGAAGTTCACCTGGGTCCCCATGGACCAGCCCGCGAACACGGCGTCGTCAATCCCCAGGTGCTCCAGCAAGGCGTCCAAGTCGCGGCAATGGCCCGGGACCGTTACCGAATCCAGGTCCGCGGGGCGCGCGGAGCCGTACAGCCCGCGGTAGTCCCAGCAGAGAATCTGATAGCGCTCTCCGAGGGCCTCATATACGTGGCGCCAGGCGTCGAAGGTCCCACCCAGACCATTCGACAATACGATGGGCTTGCCGGCGCCGTAGCTCTGATAGCGGATGCGCGTTCCGTCGTAGCTTTCGAAATCTCCGGTATCGTACGCTTTCTGAGACATCGGTCGCGTCTACCTCCAGGGGCCAGTATATACGGCGTTATGGTCGGGATTGGCAACCCAAGGCGTCGCGCCGGGGGTGAGGGCTTTGGGGGGGCGAGGGGGGATGGAGGGAAAGGGGGCGGCGCTGGTGGCGCCGGCTTGGAGATCCCCGGCCAAAAACCTGCGCCGGGGAGATAGGGGATCAGAACCGGATGGCGGCGTTGAGCCGGAAGGTAGCGCCGTGATCGAACTCGTTCACCGTGGGCACGCCCTGCCCCGCGTTGGTGGGCAGCGGGCCTTCGACGTCCTCGTGCTCACCCACCCGCTTGAGGCCGAGGTAGGCCACGTCTGCGCCCAGGATCAGCCAGTGGGTGACCTTCAACTCCAGGCCCGCGGCAAACTCGACGCCGAACTGACGCGCGCGCAGCACCGGCTCGGCATCCGGTTGTTGCGGGTCCTTGTAGCGCACCGACTGGTAGGCCAGCGTGCCGCGCAGATAGGGTGAGAAGCGCCGCGTGGCCAGGAAGTAGTACTGCAACCCGAAGGTGGTCTTGAGATCCACGCGGTTCAGGTCGTCTTCGTTGCAGTTGGTGCAGGAGCCTGCCGCCCCCAGGCTGCCATACAGATGCAGGGCGCGGCTGACGCGAAGCTGTGCGTAGAAGGAACCACCACCGAGCCCCCCGTCCTTGAACATCGTCCCCTCCATGAACATCCCAAGGGTAACGAAACCCAGACGGGGCGCGACCTCTTTTTCCACCTGCGCGGGGGGAGCCGGGGGTGGCGGACAGGGGTCGGTCTCCATCGGCTGCGCGGGCGGAGGGGGAGGAGGCGGTGGCGTGGGCGCGGGGTGCACCCGCACCACCACCGGGGGAGGCACCGGGATGCACGGGGCGATGATCCGCACCATCGGCCCGCCCACCACGATGGTGCGACAACGCGCCGAGGCCTCGGTGGGCATGGTGACGGCGGAAAGCAGCAGGGCGATACCGGCGAAGGTTGGAATCAAGCGCATGATGGCAGCTCCTTGGACTCGGTGCTCGTTGGATGCAGGTGCAAAACCAAAGCAAATACCATGCCGGGCATTGCTGGGCCGCCCCGATAGCGACAGCGAGCCCTTTCAAACCAAGATTAACCCATGGTTACAAAGTATTGCAAGACATCCCCTGTCCAGCATTCTCACGGATCTCGAGTATGAACCTTTGTTCACGGGGTATCGATCTCCTGTAACCCCGAGTTCACGTTCCGCCACAGCGACCCGGGAGCCGGATTCTCCACTGGCACAGTAGATGAAAAAGCGCGTCCGGAGCTCCCGCGCGCCGGAGCCGCAAGACCAGGCGGGCGGTAGCGGGAGCGCGCCGCGCCGCGTGCGCCCTGGCTCGTTTCTGGATCTCTGCGAGCCGCACCGCTTCGAAGTCTTCGAACCGGGCCCGCAGTCGCTGCTCCACGTCCTGGGAGAGCCGCCGGCACCGATCCGCCAGGGTCTGAAGCTTGCGCTGCCAGGGGCCGCTCTCCCCGTGTCGGCCGAGCACCCGCTCCATCCCCCGCGCGAGGGCTCGCAGCTCGAAGGCGATCCCCTCGGCGCGCAGCCGCGTGCTGGCACCCAGGCGCTTGGGGAGCATCTGCCGCAGCCGGGAGACGCCGGCGCGGTAGACCTCGAGGGCGGTGCCGGCCGCCGCCTTGACGGAGTCGGAATCGGGACGCAGCGACAGCAACCGGAGCTGCGTGGGCACCAGCGCCCAGGGACGATGCCATTGCCGCGCAGACCCGATCGTACGCACCCGTTGGGTGTCTTTCAGGGTCCAGGCCAGCGCGAGGGCCCGCAGCTGCGATCCCGTGTCGTTGCGTTTCTCGAGAGCCGACAGACGATCCTCCAGCAACCACCTCGCGGCCTCCCGCCTGGGGGCCCGCCCCCGCCAACGCTGCAGGGCGTGCACCGCCGTGATCGCCACGCCGGGATCCGGCGAGGCCGTCGCCCGCAGCAGCGCCTCGAACGCGTCGAGCCGGGGTCGGTATACCAACTGCGCGAGCGCCACGGCGGCGGTGGCCGGGTGGCTTCCTCGCGCCGCCACGAGCAGGGCCCGCGCGCGCGCCGTCGGGCGATACGGCGCCGCAGCACGGAGCAGCGGCGTGAGGGAGGATCGCGCCCGCTGCGCGCGCTCCAACCACGAGCGCAACGCGCTCTGCCCCGGCACGCGCTCATCCGTGCGGGGGGGCGGCAGCCGTCCGGGATCGAGGCTGCGTACCGCCTCGCTCCATCGCAAGTGAGCAAGACGCACGCCGAGTCGCGCTGCGTGTTTGCTGGAGGGAAACCGATCCAAAAAGCCCTGGATATCGGCAACCCCGCCGAAGCGTCGGACCCGCTCGGCGAGTCGCTCCTGCAGCCGGCGTCGCACCTGGCTCCGTCGGGGGGACTGCGGGTGGCGACGCAAAAAGGCCTCCAGCGCGGGTGTGGTGGCCTGCTCTCCCAGCGCGCGGTACTCCAGCGTTGCGAGGCGACGTCGAAGGGCGGGGGCGTGGTCGCTTTTCGGGTGACGCTTCAAGAAGGCGGCGAGCTGGGCGCGGGAGCCGCGGCGTGCGAGCCGCGTGGCGCGCAGGCGCAGCAACCGACGCCAGGCTCGCGCGGCCAGGGGGTGTTTCGCGTGGAGGCGAAGAAAGCGCCGGAAGGCCGCCGGGTGCTTGCTCTCCCGGGCACGCTGGAACCGCAGCCGGGCCAGCCGATTGCGAGCGCGGTCGGTGAACAGCCCTCGCGGATGAAGCCGCAGGAACCGACGCCAGGCGAAGATGGAGTCCATCTTTTGCGCCCGCTGGAAACGAAACCGCTCCAAGCGCCGCCGTTCGCTGCTCCGCCCGGGCTTTCGAGCTACGCCCGCGGCTCGGACGAGCCGATCCTCGGGGCTCATCGGCCGCTTTGGCAAGGCTCGAGCTCCGGGGCGACAACCACCCAGGCATACCGCCAGCAAGACGGCGGCTGCGAAGGCAAAAGCCAGACGGGCAAAAGCCAGACGGGCAAAAGCCAGACTGCACAGACGCGATAGACGGAGTCGCGAGGAGGCGCCAGAGACAGCGCTGGAGTCGGCACGAGAGACCGCGCCAACGGTAGCAGAGACAGAATCTTGAAACAGGCGGGACGCGCTGGGTTGCATGTGAGTGCGGATTTGCCCACACAAAAGGCTGTGCTGTCAACCGCTCCCCTCCCCATGCCAGGATCGCTCACCGAGCCAGGCCCCCAACTTTTTCGCAGCTCCGCAGGCCGGCTCCGGGGGCCGGGTCCGGCGTCCGGCTCCGGGGGCCGGCTCCGACGTCCGGCTCCGGGGGCCGGCTCCGACGTCCGGCTCCGGGGGCCGGCTCCGGCGTCCGGCTCCGGGGGCCGGCTCCGACGTTCGGCTCCGGGGGCCGGCTCCGACGTCCGGCTCCGGGGGCCGGCTCCGACGTCCGG
>CAYFWA010000108.1:0-12560 GCA_964346625.1 uncultured Myxococcales bacterium | reverse complement strand
TGCTGGAATGATCCAGTCCAGACCCGCGAGCGAAGCGAGCTCACGCAGCCAGCCAAGGATGGATCGGCGGCCTGAACGATCAGATAATTCGTGATCGGGGCCTAAGCTCGACGCACCGAGGGCGCCGAAGCGCAATTCTGTCAAGAAGCGAGGAGGGCGAATACATTGACGTGAATACATTGACGTATTTAACCGACGAGCGACGCAGACAGAATTGATGGATCGGCGCACGAATGCCGAAGTTATTCTTGCGCGAGCCCTGAGCTCGCTTGGGGACAGTGGGTTGGTGACACCCGCTTGGGGACAGTGGGTTGGTGACACCCGCTTGGGGACAACGGAGAGGAGGGAGGGCTGAAGAGGAGGGAGGGCTACAGCGGCACGTTTCCGTGCCGCCGCGGGAGGCGGGGCTCCTTTTTGTTCTCCAGCGCGTGCAAGGCGCCCAGGATGCGTGCGCGCGTCTCGCCGGGCTCGATGACGTCGTCGAGGTAGCCCCGCTCGGCGCCCACGTAGGGGGAGGCGAAGCGCTGCTGGTAGTCGGCCACCAGGCGCCCTTGCTCGGCCTGCCGGTCCTCGGCGGCGGCGAGGTCTCGCTTGAAGATGATGTTCACCGCGCCCTCGGGCCCCATGACGGCGATCTCGGCGGTGGGCCAGGCGAAGTTGTAGTCGGCGCCGAGGTGCTTGGACGCCATGGCGATGTAGGCTCCGCCATAGGCCTTGCGCACCACCGTGGTGATCAGCGGGACGGTGGCCTCCGAGTAGGCGTAGAGCATCTTCGCGCCGTGGCGGATGATCCCGCCGTACTCCTGCTCGACGCCCGGCAAAAAGCCCGGTACGTCCACGAAGGTCACGATGGGGATGTTGAAGGCGTCGCAGAAGCGCACGAACCGCGCGCCCTTGTCCGAGGCGTTGATGTCCAGGCAGCCCGCCTTGAACTTCGGGTTGTTGGCCACCACCCCCACCACCTGGCCTCCGATCCGCGCGAAGGCGGTGATGATGTTGGGGGCGTAGGCCTTGGCCACCTCCAACACCGTGTCGGGATCCATCACCCACTGCACGATGCGGCTCATGTCGTAGACGCGTCGGGGGTTGTCGGGCAGGTGATTCTCCAGCTTCTCGCGCCGGTCCGGCACCTCCGCCGGAGCGGGGAGCCGGGGGGGCGTCTCCTCGCAGCTTCCGGGCAGATAGGACACGAGCTGGCGGACCAGGGCGAGGGCCGCCTGGTCATCGGGGGCGGAGAAGTGAGCCACGCCGGAGGTATGGGTCTGGGGTCGGGCGCCCCCCAGATCGTCCATGGAGACATCCTCGCCGGTGACCGTCTTGATCACCGCGGGGCCGGTGATGAACATGTGGCTGGTCTTGTCCACCATCACGATGAAGTCCATGAGCGCCGGGGAGTACACGGCGCCGCCGGCGCACGGACCCATGATGGTCGCGATCTGGGGCACGCGGCCCGAGGCCTGGACGTTGCGGTGGAAGATGTCCCCGTAGCCACGCAGGGCGGCGGCGCCTTCCTGGATCCGGGCGCCGCCCGAATCATTGAGCGCGATGATGGGGGCGCCGGCTTTCACCGCCATGTCCTGGATCTTGCAGATCTTCTCGGACACCGTTTCGCTCAGCGTCCCGGCATAGACGGTGAAGTCCTGGGCGAACACGTACACCGTGCGGCCGTCGATCTGGCCGTGCCCGGTGACGGCGCCGTCGCCGGGCAGGTGGGACTTGTCCTGGCCCAGGTCGGTGCAGCGGTGGATCTTGAAGCGATCCACCTCCTGGAAGGTCCCCGCATCCAGCAGGAGGTCCAGGCGCTCGCGGGCGGTGAGCGCGCCCTTGGCGTGCTGCTTCTCGATGCGCTTGTCGCCGCCGCCGAGATCCGCCTCGGCGCGTTTCTCCTTCAGCAGGGCGATCCGTTCGTTCATGTTCATGGGCTGCTCCTCCTGGCGTACCGCCGACATGGGGACCCTGTGTCTAGCACGTGCTTCCCGGCATTTGAAGAGTCTGACGCGACCCCGCACGCCGCGCTTGACGTCGGCGGGGGAATTGACTATTTTTCGTGCGTTTTTTGCTGCTGGGCGGCCTCCCGGGCCAAGCGGGCGCGTCTCTCGGGCGCGTCTCTCGGGCGCGTCCCTCGGGCGCGTCCCTCGGGCGCGTCCCTTGGGCGCGTCCCTCGGGCGCGTCCCTTGGGCGCGTCCCTCGACCGCGGGAGCACACGGAAGCGGGAGCACACGGAAGTTGAGAGCCATGAAACACCTCGCCCTGTTTTTCGCCGCCTCGCTGATGGCGGCCACCCTGACCACCGGCTGCGAGCCCGAAGAGTGCAAGGAGTTCAAGGAGCTCATCTGCAAGCACTGCGGTGCCGACTCGCCGGCCTGCAAGGCCGTGAAGAAGCGCCGCGGTCGCGACGAGAAGAAGTGCAAGGCCGGCGTGCGCAACGTGAAGGCGCGGGTGAAGACCAAGGCTGGGAAAAAGACGCTGTGCACGCTGCTCAACGACGAGCGCAAGAAGAAGTAGCCCCGTAGCCCCTGCGCGCGACCGGTTGGGGGCCGGGGCGCGTGAGCGCCGCGCGAGCTCGGGGGACCCGATTGCGGGCGGTTTACAGGGGATGCGCCGCCGCGTATCGTACGGGCTGTGACCTCGACATCCGGGAAACCACGGACTTTTTGGGGGCGCATGTCGCTGCCCACCCGCATCCTGCTGGGGATGGTGGCGGGGGTCGCGCTGGGGCTGGCCCTGGGACCGCGCTCGGCGTTGCTTTCGCGGGATACCCTGGTGATCCGCCAGCCGGAGCGGGTGACCCTGCGCGCCGCCCCCGATCCCGACGCGCGAAAGGTGACCGTGCGGACCGGCGTGCCGCTGCGTTTGCGCGTGCTGGGCGAGCGGCGCGGCGCCGACGGCCAAAGCTGGTACGAGCTGCACCTACGGGGAGGGGACCGCGGGGTGGAGGCCAAGGCTCCGCCGGCGCCGCCGACCGATGGCGAAAAGGGGGGCGCCGCCAGGGCGCGGGGAGCAGGGACTCCTAAGGACGGGGAGAACGAGCAGCGGGCGGGGCAGGGCGCCGAGCAGGATCTCACCGTGTACCTGCCGGTGGACCGCGCACCGCCGCGGGTGAGCGCCCTGGGCTACGACGTGATCCGGTACGTGAGCCCGGTGGGGCGCCTGTTTTTGCGGCTCATCAAGATGGTGATCGTGCCCCTGGTGTTCTGCTCGCTGCTGGTGGGCGTCGCCTCCCTCGGGGATCTCGGCAAGCTCGGGAAGATGGGCGGCTTGACCGTGGGCTACTTCTTGAGCACCACCGCCTTGGCCATCACCGTGGGGCTGGTGCTCGCCAACGCCGCGAAACCGGGCCGGTACGTGGAGCCCCGGGATCGGGAGCAGCTCTCGCGCGGCTACGCCGAGGAGGCCGAGGAGAAGACAAAGACCGAGGACGGCCCCGGCGGAGACACCTTCCTGGATCGGCTGGTGGACATGGTGCCCGACGTGCCCCTGCACGCGGCCACCCGCCACAGCCCGAACATGCTGCAGGTGATCGTCTTCGCCCTGTTCATGGGGATCGCCTTCATGCTCGTACCGGGAGACAAGGCGCGACCGGCGCTTTCGTTTTTCGAATCCATCAACGAGGTGATGATCACCATCGTGCAGATCGTGATGGAGCTGGCCCCCTTCGGGGTGCTGGCGCTGCTGGCCGCCGTCACCGGCTCCACCGGCCTCAGCGTGCTCGGGGCCCTGGCGGCCTACACCGGCGTGGTGCTGGCCGCCCTGGCGATCCACGGCACGGTCACCTACGGCGCCGCGGTGAAGCTGCTGGCTCGGTATCCGCTGCGGCGCTTCTACGGCGGCATCCGGCCCGCCCAGCTCATCGCGTTCTCCACCTCCTCGAGCTCGGCCACCCTGCCGGTGTCCATCCGCGTGGCCCAGCAGAACCTCGGCGTCTCGGGCCGCGCCGCGAGCTTCGTGCTCCCGCTGGGGGCCACCATCAACATGGACGGCACGGCGCTGTATCAGGGCGTGGCCGCGGTGTTCATCGCCCAGGTTTTCGGGTTGGATCTGAGCCTGGGGCAGCAGCTCGAGGTGCTGTTCACGGCGACCCTCGCGTCGGTGGGCGCCGCCGGGGTCCCGGGAGCGGGGATCATCACCCTCGCCATGGTGCTCACGTCCATCGGCGTCCCCACGGCGGGCGTGGCGCTCATCCTCGGCGTGGATCGGCTGCTGGACATGTTCCGCACCGCGGTGAACGTCACCGGCGACCTCTCGTGCACGGTGTTCGTGGCGGGGCGCACCGGCGAGCTCGGGGATCCCGACGCCGCGCCCTCAGAGGGAGAGGCCGGGAGCGCGGGGTTGGGGAACACCGGGGACTCGCTGCGCTTCGATCCGACGGCTGGCCCCCCCACCGAAGAAGCCTCTGCCCCGGGCACCGAGGCGCCCCCCGAGCCCGGCGCGCCTTTCGATAGACACTGATTGCCGACCCCGGCCTGGTTTGCGCATACTGGGATTGTCGACCACAACGAGCCCGTCATGATCCCCACTCTGCGGAGCGTGCTCCCGCCGCTGATCGGCGGGAACCTCGTGATCCTGGCCAACGGCCTGGTGGCCACCCTCGCGGGGGTGCGGCTGCAGGGGTTGGGGATCCCCACCTGGCTTGCGGGCCTCGTGCTGTCGGCCTACTTCGCCGGGCAGGTGCTGGGCGCCCTGATGTGCGAGCGGGTTATCCGGCGGGTGGGCCACATCCGCACCTTTGCCGCCTACGTGGGGCTGCTCACGGCGGTCACCCTGACGCACTCCCTCGTCGTGCACCCGCTTTTGTGGCTGCTTTTGCGCGGCGTGGCGGGCTTCGCGGTGGCCATGCTGCTGGCCGTCACCGAGAGCTGGCTCAACGCGCGGTCCACGGTGCACACCCGCGGCGTGGTGCTGGCGGTCTACATGACTTCGGTGCAGGCCAGCATCGCCGCCGGCCAGTTCGGGTTGCTGGGCCTGGAGCTCGGGCATGCCCTCGTGTTCGTGGCGCCGGCGGTGCTCTACAGCCTCTCGCTGATGCCGGTGGCCCTGACCCGGGAGTACCAGCCGGACATCCCCGAGCCCTACCGGCTATTGCTGCGCGAGTACCTGCGTCGCGTGCCCCTGGGGGTGACCGGGACCTTACTCGCGGGCACCGTCACGGGCACCCTCTACTCCCTCGGGGCGATCTTCGCCCGGGAGGTGGGCCTGCGCGATCGGGAGGTCGCCTTGTTCATGGGCGGGCTGTTTCTCGGTGGCATGATGCTGCAGTTCCCCCTGGGGCGCCTCTCGGATCGGATGGACCGGCGGCGGGTCATAGCGGGGGTGGGGGTGGCCCTGGTGGCCGTGACCGTGGGGCTGTTCGTGGCGGACTTCCGGGATCTGGGGGCGTTGCTGCCCCTGGTGGGGATCGTGAGCGGCCTGGCCTTCGTGATCTACCCCCTGGCTTTGGCGCACACCAACGACTGGCTGGACGAGGGCGAGATCCTGCCCGCCGCGGGGCTGGCGATCTTGCTGTACGCCGGGGGGGCGTCCGTGGGGCCGATCCTGGCCTCTGCCGCCATGTCGAGCCTCGGGCCTCGGGGCTTGTTCGGCTTCCTCGCGCTGGCGGGCGCCCTGCTGTCCGTCCACGCGGTGACGCGCATCGTGCGCGTTCCGCCGGTGGCCGAGGAGCAGCGCGAGGAGTACCAGATGGTGACCTATCCCACCGCGGCGCCGACCAGCACCGGGCTCTTCCCCGCGGTGGAGCCCGAGGCCGAGGCCGGTGCGGAGAGCGCCTGGGCCGCCGACGAGGACGAGGACGAGGGCGAGGGCGAGTGGGAGTGGGAGTGGGTGGAGGTGGACGAAGAAGAAGGGGATGCGGAGGACGGGGACGCGAAAGGTGCCGTGCCCGGTGCCGATGCCGAGGAACCGGGAGCCGACGGGCGGGACGTGGAAAGCGACGTGGAGGAGCAGGGCGACGAGGGAGATCCAACGACGGCGACCGGCAACCCACGGACAGGGGGCTCCGATCCCCAGTGATTGCGGAGGCGGTCCCTCAGCCCCGCGTGCTGCCGGTCTCCACGGCGCGGCGGAGCTCGGTGGCGTTGATCACGGCGTAGCCGTGGGCGTCGTTGTTGAAGTAGGCGTAGACGTCCGTACCTTGGCGCAGCAGCCGGCGGAACCGACGCGCGTAGCCCGCCAGGGATCGGCGGGAGTAGCGCCCCTGATAGGCTTGTCCGCCCTCCAGGCCGTGGAAACGCTGGTAGGTGAACGAGGCCGGGACCTCCCGCGGGTGGTCTTCCAACAGGTCGTGGACGCACAGGACGGCGTCGTGGCGGTTCAGCAGGCGGTAGACGGAGGCCCTCAGCCAGGAACGGTCTCGGAGCTCGATGACCCAGCGGTGACGCCGCGGGGCGGCCTCGAGAAATCGCGCCAGCCGCGCCTCGTGGGCTTCGCTGTGGTGGAGCTGGGGCGGGAGCTGGACGAGGATGGGGCCGAGCCGGGCCCCCAGCCCCTCGGCCACGGCGAGGAACCGCTCCAGGGGCTCCTCGGGATCCTTGAGCTTCTTCATGTGGGTGGCGTAACGGCTGAGCTTGAGGGCGAATCGGAATCCGGGCGGGGCCTGCTCGCGCCAGCCGGCCACCTTCTCGTCGCCCGGCAGGCTATAGAAGGTGTTGTTGATCTCCACCGTGTCGAAGCGGGCGGCGTAGTGCGAAAACCACTGCTTCTTGGCGAGACCAGCCGGATAGAGCACGTCGCGCCAGTGATCGTAGTGGTAGCCCGACGTCCCCACGTACAGCCGCCCCGCGGTGGACCCCTCGGATGCCCGGTCGGTCATGATGCCTCCCGGCCCTGGTGGGACTCGCATAGGTACGTAGGGCGCCCCGCGATGCGGATCTTGGCGATCCGGCCCCCACAGCGGGAGCAGCGGGCGCCCTGTTCCCGGTGAGGCAGCAGGTAGGTGCGCGGCAGCGCCTGGACCTCGCCTCCGTGCCGGCACGCCACCCGCAGCACCCGCTGGATCACCCGCTGGAGGTGGCGAAGCTGCGTCGCCTTCAGCTCCGGGATGGGGGTGGCGGGGTGGACCTCGGCTTGAAACAGGATCTCATCGGCGTAGACGTTGCCGATGCCGGCCTGTAGCGATTGATCCATGAGCGCGGTCTTGATCTGCGCCCGGCGGCCTTGCAGCCGCCTCTCGAGGCCAGCCGGGTCGAGGCCACCTTCCAGGGCGTCGGGTCCCACCTCCTGCTGCTCGAAAAAGGCTGCGGGATTGTTCACGTGGGTCACGTAGCCCAGCAGGCGCTGGGACTGGTAGGCCAGGTGGTAGCCGTTTTCCAATGACAGGAGCAGCCGCGTGTGCTCTGGGAGAACGTCCGGCTGCGGGCGCGTGGCCTCGAAGTAGCGCAGCTCGCCGGTCATCCCGAAGTGCAGCCCCAGCCAGCCCCGCGACCGACCGTCGTCATGCAGCTCAACCAACAGCCACTTGCCGCGCCGCAGGGTGCGCTGCAGGCGCGCCCCCTTGAGGCGTGACTGCAGGCGCTGGCGGGTGACCCCCAGCAACAGCCGCTCGGCGGTGAGGTGCGAGCGGGCGACCCGCTGTTTCAGCGCGGTGGACTGCAAGTAGCGCTCGAAGCCACAGACGTCGGGGAGCTCGGGCATGGTCACCTCCGGAATGCTCGATGCATCGTGCGAATTCCATGCCATGGCAGCCGCAGGCCGGAATGGCTCGGCGGGCGGGACACGGGTGTACCGGGAAAGATGATCACGGGACGGATGCGGCTCGAAATCGCGGGTCCATCGGGGGCGTGAAACCCGGACGGGTTTCCACGGCTGCCGCGGGTGTGAGGCTACTTGCCCAACCGTACGGTCCCAGCCGCCAGAGGCGGCTGGGACCGTTAGGTGTGCTTCGGGGGGGGATGTACCTAATACCGGTTCCGGTGGGTGAACTCGGCGGTGGTCTTGCGCGGGGGGGCCTTGCCCACCTTGGCGGGGACGCCCAGGGGGATGAGCTCGAAGACCTTCACCCCTTCGGGCACGCCGAGCACCTCGGCGGCGGCGGCGTGATCGAGCAGCCCCAGGTGGAGCGTGCCGAGCCCCAGATCCCAGGCGGCCAGACAGAGGTTCTGCGCCGCGATGCCCAGGTCGAACATCACCCAGTCCCCGTGCTCGGTGGTGGCCGCGCCCTCGTGGAAGCCCGACTCCCCGAGGCGGCCGCACAGGGCCAGCACGTAGGGCGCCGCGACCACGGCCTTGTGTCCGGGGTTCGCGGCCGGTACGCACTCCTGGAGCCGCTGCTTTACGTCCGGATCGTCGACCACCACCACCTCCCAGGGCTGGAAGTTCACCCAGCTCGGTGCCCAGCGCAGGGCCTCGAGCACCTGCTGGAGCTGGTCCTCGGATACCGGCTCGTCGGTGTACTTGCGGATGCTTCGTCGGCTCTGAATCAGCTCTGGAAAATCCATAAGGACCTCCTTCGTCCTGGAATTCGTAACCTGTGGAGCGTAGGGACCGCTGGTCGGGAAAAGGCTCGCGTTCTGTCTTGGGGCCTACGCCCACTCACCGTCGCGCATTAGCGGATCGGCCGTGCCGTCGGCCAGCACGCCGTCCACGTCGAGCTCGCCCGACCCCATCATGAAGTCCACGTGAGTGAGCGAGTCGTTGCCTCCGGCGGCCTGGAACTCTTCGTGGGACATGCGCGTTCCGCCCTCGAGGCTGAACTGGTAGGCGCGTCCCAGGGCGAGGTGGCTCGAGGCGTTCTCGTCGAACAGGGTGTTGTAAAAGAGCAGCCCGCTGTTGGAGATGGGGGAGCCGTGGGGCACCAGCGCCACCTCGCCCAGCCGTCGGGCGCCCTCGTCGGTGTCCAGCAGGCCGTCGAGGGCCTGCTGGTTGCGCTCGGCCCAAACCTGGGTGACCTGCCCCTTTTCGAACTGCATGCCAAAGCCCTCGATGAGCACGCCGGCGTAGCTCAGCGGCCGCGTCGCGGTGACCGTGCCGTCCACCTGCTCCCGATGGGGCAGGGTGAAGACCTCCTCGGTGGGCATGTTCGGGACGAATCGGACCCCGTCGTGGCGCTCGATGTGGCCGCCGAGCCAGCGGTGCCCAGGAGGGAGCCCCACGGTGAGGTCGGTGCCGGGGCCGCGGTAGCGCAGGGCGCGGTACTGCTTCTGGTTCAAAAGCTCGGTCTTGGCCTGGAGCAGGCTCAGGTGCTCCCGCCAGGCGGCCACCGGATCCGCGCGGTCCACCCGGACGGTGGTGAGGATGGCGTCCCACAGTCGATCCAGGGCGTCGTCGTCGGTGGTGGCGTCGGGGAACACCCGCCGGGCCCAGGGGACGACGGGTGCGGAGAGGGCGCACCAGTTGAACCGGTTCTGCTCGAGCAGGTCGAAGTATGGCCGCATGTGCCGCTGCGTGGTCAGCTTCGCCGTCTTGACCTTGTCGGGGTCCTGATCCCGGAGCAGATCCGGATCCTCGGCGTAGATGGACAGGAAGGCGTCGCCGGCCTCGGCCCGCGCGGCCAGGGCCTCGGAGCGCCAGGTGGGATACTCCTCGAAGGAGCCGTCGGGCGCGTGGCGGAACCGCGCCAGGGTCACCTGGTCGTCGTGCCACATCACGTCCACCAGCCGAGCCCCGGCCCGGTAGGCCCGGGCCGTGATGGCGCGAGCCAGCGGCGCCGCGTCGATGGGTGCCCGCAGGATCAGACGCTGGCCTGCCTGCAGGTTGACGCCCACCTTCACGGCGAGCTCGGCGTAGCGTTGCAGGGTCTGCTCCAGGTTCTCGGGCATGGAAACCTCCGGTGAGCCCGCGGGGCGAAGGGACGCATGCCCCGCCCGGGGTGAGCGCGAGCGGGCCGCGCGGGCCGCGGGCCCGGGCAGCATGGCGAAGGAGCCCCTTGGCTGTCAAGCTGCAGGCGAGAGCACGATGGCGTTGGCCAGCAGGGTCCACAGGTGGATGGGCCTCCAGGGGCGCTCGAAGTCGCGGGCCAGGTTGGAAAGCGAGTCGAAGCAGTTCACACAGGGCGTGCATACCCAGTCGGCTTCCGTGCGGTCCACCTGGTCCACCTTGGTGCGGCCGTACTGCAGGCGGGCGCGCTTGAAGCCGGCCAGCAGGGCCCCGCCGCCGCCGCTGCAGCAGTAGTTCGCCTCGCGGTTGGGGGTCATCTCCACGAGGTCCTCGGCCACGTGGCGCAGCACGAAGCGCAGGTCGTCGGCGATGTCGGGGAAGCCGGCCATGGCCGCCTTGCGCACCGCGTTGCAGGGATCGTGGATGGTGATTCGCTCGGGGTTGCGGCTCGGATCCAGCCGGAAGCGGCCCTCGCGGATCCAGCGGGCGTACAGGCTGACCTGGTGGGTGACGGAGAACGCGGGCTCGATGCCGAAGCGGGCGTAGCCCGCCAGGGTGGCGTAGTAGCCGTGCCCGCACTCGGTGTAGGACATCTCCGGGCAGCCGAGCTCCTCCACGCGGGCGGCCTGGCGGCGCAGGGTCTCCTCCCAGGTGGCCAGGTCCTGGGTGAAGTAGGCGTAGTTGGTGCCCTCCCACCACTGGCTCGACAGGGTCCAGGACACGCCGGCGGTGTGGAAGATCTTGAAGATGGACTGCAGGTCCATCGGGTAGTACTGCGGCAGCTTGGAGTTGATGGTGACGAAGAGATCCGCGCCGGCACGATCCATGGGCACCTCGAGATCGGGGATCTCCTCGCGCAGCTCGTCGGCCATCCACTCCACCACCTCCAGCCAGTCCTGCTCGGTGAGCTGCATGTTGTTGGAGGTGGTGCGGTGCAGGTCCGCGGTGGCCTGGATGTTGCCTGGCGTCTCGCTGGGAGGAACCAGGGCGCGCGCCCGGGCGATGATCTCGCCCTGGTTGATGCCCATGGGACACACGTAGCCGCAGCGGCCGCAGTTGGTGCAGTGCCAGATCCAGTCGCTTTCGGGCAACAGCTCGCCGATGCCGTACTGCACCAGGCGCACCGCCCGTCGCGGATCCAGACGCTGCTCATCCCAGTCGGCGATGGGGCAGCCCGCCACACAGCTCCCACAGGCCACACAGAGATCCCCCCGGGCGTCGGTGACCAGCTCCCGCAGCCGGTTGCGCGCCTCGTCGGTGTTGATGTTTCGGCTCATCTGCGCTCTCTCGGTGCTCTAGCTCCCGCGAAGCTCATTGAGAAGCTCGTTCGAAGGTTATGTGGGGGGGCTGACACGCTGTGTCAAGACGCCATCGACGCCATCGACGCCATCGACGCCACCGCCTTCCAGGCCGTGGCCACCGAGATGCCGGCGCCGGACTTCTCGCGTACCCAGTCGTGGTGGGCCAGGATGGCGCCGGCGGCGTGGAGGCCGGGCAGCACGGGCCGGCCGTCGGGTCCGAGCACGCGCATGGCCTCGTCCACCTCCAAGCCGGCGCGGTTGATGGGGTGACCGGGGGCCCCCAGGAAGGTGTTCATGTGCCAGTCGTCCCGGCTGGGGGGGACGTCGATGGGAAGCCCCACCACCGTCTCCTGCACGCCGTCTGGGCCGGCCTCCAGGCCTCCGCCGAAGAACCGCCCCGTGGCCAGCAGGACCCGCTCGGCGTGGATCTCGCGGCTGCGCTCCACCCCCACCAGGGTGGCCGCGAGGTTGCCCGACGCGGCCCGCCTCAGGCCGGTCACGGGCTGACCTCGGAGGATCTCGACTCCCATCTCCCGCGTAGCCTCCAGCAGCAGATCCGCCAGGCGGATGCCCGCGAGAGTGGGAGTGATCATCGGAATCTCGAAGACGGGGACGCCCAGGCGCTCGCTGAGGTCTGCGCACACTCGCACCACCCGGTCGTAGCCGAGCACCGCCGGGAGGCCCAGCGCGCGGGCTCCCTCGAGCCGGGGGCGCACCGCCTCGGCGAAGCATTGGCGGAAGGCGGGGAGCTCGAACTTGGACGCCAGCCGGGCCGCGGTGACCCGCTGGTCGTGACCGAACAGGGAAGCCAGCTCCGCGCCGTCGGCCTCGCTCACTACGTCGAGGGTATCGGCCTGCAGGCCGATCCAGCGGTCGCGCAGACCGCCCACCACCTGAGCGGCCGAGAAGCCGGCCAGGCCGGAGATTCCCAGGATCAGGGTGGGCTCCTTGCGCTCCCAGGCTTCCACGTTGGCGCGCATGGAGGCGGGCACCGCGAAGGTGGGCTTGAGGGTCCCCGCGGCGGTGATCAGGAGCTGGTTGCGGTCCTCGTGGGAGTGGTATCCCAGCCGGCTCCGGGCGAGAAAGTCCACGAACTCGGACCAGGCGTCGCGGATACCCTGGAGTCCCACGCGGGTGTAGGGGTGATCCGGCTCGCGCTCGATGAGCTCCAGCAACGCCGCCCAGGGTCGCTCCCGGGAACGCTTGAGGGCGGTGGGGTAGACCGCGAGCAGATCCATGGCCCCCGAGGTGTGCGGGAGGCTGCCGGGGGTCCAGGAGACCACCAGCGCCGACAGCCCCCGCTTGCGGGCCTGACGGGCCGCGGTGAGACCGGCGAGGCCACCGCCGATGACCAACAGGTCGACTACGTCAGTCGGTTTCGACATTCTAGAGATCCTCGTCGATGTTAGGGGGGATGTCCCATCCCCCCTCGCCCCGAAAAAGCGCGGTTTT
>CAYFWA010000107.1:7963-12565 GCA_964346625.1 uncultured Myxococcales bacterium | reverse complement strand
TTGCGGGGGGGGGTGCGGCGGGGGGGGGGTTGCCGGGGTGGGGGCGGGCGCCGGGGGTCCGCGGGGCGGGGCGGCTGGCGGGCTGCGACGAGGAAGCGGGGCGGGCCGGGCCGTGGGAGGTGCGCTCGCCCGACGGACGCCTGGTGCTCACCGTGTCGATGCAGCCGGACCGCGAGGCGCGCGCCGCGGGGATCGGGGACGGGCAGCTCTCGTACACGTTGACCCGGGACGAGGAGGTGCTGCTCGGGCCGAGCCCGCTGGGCCTCGAGACCCGCGACGCGTCCTTCGTGCAGGATCTGCGGCTCGTGAGCGTGGAGAGGCAGGAGGTGTCCGATGCGTACCGCATGGTGACGGGCAAGCGGAGCGAGCGACCGGTGCGCGGGCGGGAGCTCACCCTGACGGTGCAAAACGGCGCGGGCGACGAGCTGGGGGTGATCTTCCGAGTGCACGACGACGGGCTGGCCTTTCGCTACCGCGTGCCGGGCGAGGGCGAGGGCGAGGGCGAGGTGACGGTCTCCAGGGAGCGCAGCGGGTTCCGCGTGCCCGAGGGGGGGACGGCCTTCATGGCGCCCTTCGACCTGGCGGGGCTGTATTTTTTCGCCACCTACGAGCAGCTCCCCGACCGGGTGCCGGTGGGCACCGACACGGCGGCCACGGGGTGGGCCTACCCGGCGCTTTTCGAGCTGCCTGCCGCCGGGGCGTGGCTGCTGATCACGGAGTCGGATCTGGACGAGGACTACTGCGCCACCCGGCTCGGGCCCGAGCCCGACGGGGGGCTGTATCGGGTGCGGCTGCCCTTTCGCTGGGAGGGCGACGGGGACAACCCGCCCGAGCCGCGGGCCGAGCGCCCCTTCGAGACGCCCTGGCGCGTGGTGATCGCCGGGAGCCTGGCCCAGGTGGTGGAGTCCACCCTGGTGGACGACCTGGCCCGGCCGGCGGCCTGGGAGACGGAGCCGGGCGCCGGGGGCGAGCCGCCGGGCTGGATCGAGCCCGGCCGGGTGGCCTGGTCGTGGTACTCCCAGGACACCGGGGACGCCACGCTGCAGCGCGAGTACATCCGCTTCGCCGCCATGATGGGCTGGGAATACGTGCTGGTGGACGCCCGGTGGGACCAGTGGCCCGAGGCCGAGACGGTGATCCCGGCGCTGGCAGACACGGCGGACGCCAGCGGCGTGAAGCTTTTGCTCTGGTACAACTCCGGCGGGGAGCACACCTCGGTGCAGGCCAGCCCCCGCGACCGGATGGCCGACCCGGCGGTGCGGCGCCAGGAGATGGCGCGGCTCGCGCAGTGGGGGGTGGCCGGCATCAAGGTGGACTTTTTCGAAAGCGACAAGCAGGCGCGCATTCGGCAGTACCTGGGCATCCTGCGCGACGCGGCGGACTTCGAGCTGCTGGTCAACTTCCACGGCGCCACGCTGCCCCGGGGCTGGCAGCGGACCCACCCCCACCTCATGAGCCACGAGGCGGTGCGCGGGGCCGAGGCCTACCGGCTCACCGACGCGGTGGGGCGGCCGGGGGCCGACCACCACCTGCGCTACGTGTTCGCCCGCAACGTGGTGGGCTCGGTGGACTACACCCCGGTGGTGTTCGAGGACGCCCTGCAGGAGTCGGCGCTGCCCTACGCCCACAGCCTGGCGCTGGCTGTGCTGTTCGAATCCGGCCTGCAGCACTTCGCGGATCGGGCCGACGACGCGCCGGACGCGGGCTACCGCGCCGTGTTCGCTACCCACCCCTTCGTGCAGGACCTGCTGGCCGCGGTGCCGGTGACCTGGGACGACACCCGGCTGCTGGCCGGAGACCCGCGCACCCACGCGGTGCTGGCCCGGCGCAAGGACGACACCTGGTGGCTGGCCGGCATCGCCGGCGACGCCGAGGTGAACGCCCCCATCGCGCTGTCACTGCCCCTGACGTCTCTGGACGACGGGGTCGGCTACGCGCTGGAGGTGGTGGTCCGCGGCGGCGATCCCCGTGCTTTGGAGCGCACCGTGCAGACCGTGGACGCGCAGGCGACCCTGGAGCTGGAGCTCGCCGCCCGCGACGGCTTCCTCGCGCGGTTGCGCCCCTCTCCGTAGCCGCGTCCCTCACCGCCGAGCGCAAGACAAAGTGGCCCGAGCCCGCTCACGGCGCGTCCTGGCGGCGGTAGACCCGGATGAGGGGCCACCCGACCACCTGCTCGTCGTGGGCCACCTCGTAGCCGGGGGGGTGGCGCCAGCGGCCGCGCCGGCGGTCCCAGAGCCGGCGCAGGCCCTCGCCGCCCAGCAGCAGGTAGCGAGGCGGCGGCTTGGCATGCGGCGTCGTGGTGCGCATGTCGGGCGACAGCACCATGGTGTGGCGGGCGGGCACGTCCACCCCCACCCTGGCGTTGGGCGGGCCGTGGCGGTTGATCCAGCCCACCGCGTTGCCGAGCCCCTCGCCCCACCAGGACCACTCGTAGTAGCGGCGCTCGAGCGCCGCCTCGGGGCCGCCGGACACGACGTTGTAGTAGTCGAGCGGGTAGGGCTGAAACCGCCAGGTGGCCCAGGCCACCGGGGCCGCCATGAGCACCAGCACCACCGCCAGGCCGATGGCCGGGTGATCGGCGTTTTGAGGCGGCGGCTCTCGATCCCTGCGCGCTCGGTTCGCCCGCCGGCGCGGGTCGCGGTCCGCCGGGGGGTCGGTCACCCCGGCATCGCGTTCATTCGCGGCGGCGCGGTCGGCGTGGGCCGGCTCCGGATCGCGCTGGCGCTGGCGCCGTCGGCGGCGCTCCCGCGCCCGGCGCCACAGGCGGGCGAACAGGCTGTCGAAGGCCCACAGGCCGCCGGCGGCCGAGGCCAGGGCGATGGGCACCGCGATGGGCAGCACGTAGCGCACCCCGTCGCGGCAAAAGGGCACCAGGGCGGTGATGAGCAGCGGCGCAACGAGCCAGGCCAGCAGCGTGGGCTCGAGCTGGGAGCGGCGCCAGCCCAGCCGCACGAAAAACAGCGCCACGCCGACGAGCACCACCGTGGGGGTGGTCACGACGGCGTAGACCGGGAAGTAGGCCCAGCTATGGGTGGTGAGCCGGCCGAGGAAGTACTCGGGGCGCTCGGTGCCCGGTGGCCAGTAGGTGAACAGCTCCCCCAGGTGATACACCGGGTGGTGCCACAGTCGGGGCCAGGTGAAAAAGAAGGTCACGAGGGCCACCGCGCCCAGGGTCACCAGGTGCACCACGCGGTCGGCCGCGGGCAGGTGGTCTCGGTGCCGGTCCCAGGCCACCGAGGCCACCAGGGCGAGCACCACCGCCACCACGGTGACGTTGATCAGGCGGGTGCCCACGGCGAGACCGAGGCAGGCCCCGGCGCCGATCACCAGGCCCCAGCGGGGCCGCACCCCGCCCAGGCCGCGCCAGGCCAGATACACCGTGAGGGTGTACAAAAGCACCGAGGGCGCCTCGTGGCCGGCCACCCGGCCGTGGGCCACCAGCGACGGCAGCAGGGCCACCAGCAGCCCGGCCACCAGGCCCACCCGCCGGTCCGAAAACCCGTCGCGACCCACCAGGTACACCAGCGACGCGGTGAGGCCCCCCAGCGCCGCGGACACCGCCCGCGACACGGTGAGGGACTCGGACCACAGGGCGCCAAAACCCACCAGGTACTTGGTGATGGGGGGGTGCTCGAGGTTCCAGGCCCAGGACTCGGGCCGGAAGTCCAGCGCCAGCCAGTTGAGCCAGTAGTTGCGGCCCGCGCCGAAGTAGACGTCCTCGTCCCAGGTCTGCCCGGCGGCGTCGAGGCCCCACAGGCGCACCGCCAGGGCGCCGAGGCCGAGGGCCAGGGCCGCCAGGGCGTCGAGCCGCGCCTGGGGATCGACCCGCAGCCGGTGCAGCCCCCGGCGCAGGGGCCCGCGGAGCCAGACGACCAGCGCGCCGAGCAGCAGCAGAGCCAGCCCGCACACCACCCAGAAGTCGCGGCGGTGCGGGTGGGGCGTCGGGGTGGACTGCGGCCGGGGGCCGGCGGGCCGCAGCCGCGCCGGCGGCACGTAGTCCGGGTCTCCTCGCCGGCCCGGCGGCTGCCACAGCAGGCGCAAGAGCGCCCGCTCGGCCGCCGGGCGGTAGTCGAGCACCAGGGGGTGCCAGCCCCGCTCGAGCAGCCGCTGGGACTTGACCAGCCGGGGCCAGTGGACCTGCTGGCCGTGGCGGGTGGCCGACGGCGCGCTGCGCCCGGTGATGGGCCGGGTATCTCCGATGCGCAGCCGCCCCTGGCCCCGCAGCCACAGGTCGAAGACGAAGTGTCCGCGGTGCGGCACGTAGATCCAGCCCTCGTAACGCACGAGCTTTGCCCCGGCCGGCGCCCGGGGGCCGTGGGCCGCGTTGATGTCCGGGGCCGGCGTTTCGAACCGGCGCAGCACCCGGCTGCCGGGCCGGGGGCCCGCGTGGGCCGTCACCGTGAGCCCGCCGTCGGCGCGGCGGGCGGCGTTGCGCCACAGCAAAAGCCCCGCGGCGGCGCCGAGGAGCACCACCAGGGTCACGCCATCGATCCAGTGGCGCCGGAGCCAGGCAAAAGGGACCCATCCCATGGGGGCCATCATGCCCGCTGGCCGCGGTGGCAGGCAAGGATGCTACGAGGGGAGCACCGGGAGGGAGCACCG
>CAYFWA010000107.1:0-7863 GCA_964346625.1 uncultured Myxococcales bacterium | reverse complement strand
AGCACCGGGAGGGAGCACCGAGAAGCGTTACTTCTCTTGCAGCTCGCGCACGCCCTCGAGGGCGTGGATTAGGCGGGTGAGGGTCTGGTTCACGGGCACGGGCGCGCCCAGCTCCAACCCCCGGCGCACCACCGCGCCGTTGATGGCGTCCACCTCGCTGCGCCGGCTCGCCAGCATGTCCATGAGCATGGAGGAGCGGTTGGAGGCGGTGCGCCGCGCCACCTCCCGGACCCGCTTCTGGGTGGCCGCCTCCGGTAGGGAAATGCCCGAAGCCTGGGCCACCTGCAGGCACTCCTGCACGGCGTCGCGCATCAGGGACTCTGTGTGTGCCAGGGTGAGCAGCTTTCCGTTGCGCACGCGCAAGATGGCGGTTAGGGCGTTGATGCCCACGTTCACCGCGAGCTTGCCCCAGATGTGGGTCCGGATGTCGGGGCTGACCGTGGTCGGGAGCCGGGCCGCGCTGAGCGCCTCGGCCACCCGCGAGGCGGTCTCGGTCTCCTCGCCGCTGAGGTGCCCCACCCAGGTGTCCCCCTCGCCGGCGTGGTGGACGTGCCCCGGGCGCAGCAGGTTCGCCCCCAGCGAAGTGACCCCGGCCAGGATCTGCTCGCGGGGCAGGTGGTGGGCGAGCTGCTCGAGGTTGCCCACGCCGTTTTGCAGGGTCAGCACGGTGGAGCCGTCGTCGATCCAGGCGGCGACGCTGCGCCCGGCGCGATCCGTGTCGTAGGCCTTGACGCAGACCATCACCAGCTCGGGCGGCGCCCCCGCGTAGGTCGTCCCCGCCCCGGGGGACACGTCGAAGTCACCGCCCACGCCCTCGACAGACAGCCCGCCCTGCTCGATGGCGGCCACGCGCTCGCCGTCCACGTCCACCAGGAACACCTCGTGCCCGGCGCGCGCCAGATAGCCGCCCAGCAGACACCCCATGGAGCCCGCGCCCACGATTATGATGTTCAAAGGGTACCTCCTTGCCATCATCGACGTCACCCCCTCGCGCGAGCCGGAGCTCCGGCGCCAGGGTGCGGTCCTGGCGGGGGGTCGGCCTGGCGGGAGTCGGCCTGCCGCGGCCCGCACCGGGGAGGGGCCGCGGATTGCCGCGAGTCGGTACGTCGATCCTACGCGTACTCCCTACAGATTGCCCGCGTTAAGTCTTCTCGAGCTCCTCGTCCTCGATGGTGAAGCTGTGCTCCGCCGCCGGGAAGGTCCCGGCCCGCACCTCATCGCGGTAGGCGCCCAGCGCCTTGCGCACCGACTCACCCAACTCTCCGAATCGCTTGACGAATTTGGGCTCGCCCCCCCCGCCGAGGCCCAGCAGGTCGTGGAGCACCAGCACCTGCCCGTCGCAGCCCGCCCCGGCCCCGATGCCGATCACGGGCACCGACAGCTCGGCCGAGACCCGCGCGGCCACCCGATCGGGGACGCACTCGAGCACCAGCAGGCACACCCCGGCCTCCTGCAGCAGGCGCGCGTCCTCGAGCAGGATCCGGGCGGTGTCCGCGGTCCGCCCCTGCACCCGGTAGCCCCCGAGCTGGCTGGCGGTCTGGGGGGTCAGCCCGAGGTGGCCGCACACCGGGATCCCCCCCCGGACCATGGCGGACACCGTGTCGGCCACCGCCGCCCCCCCCTCGAGCTTCACGACGTCGGCCCCGGCCTCCTTGATGAAGCGCCCGCCGTTGCGGATGGCCTCGGGCACGGTGACGTTGTAGGACATGAAGGGCATGTCCCCGATGACCAGGGCGTGGGAGACCCCCCGGCTCACCGCGGCCGTGTGGTGCAGCATCTCCTCCATGGTCACCGGGCGGGTGTCGGCGTAGCCGAGCACCACGTTGCCGAGGGAGTCACCCACCAGCACGAGATCGATGCCGGCCTCGTCGGCCAGGCGGGCGAAGGGGTAGTCATAGGCGGTGACCATGGTGAGCCGCTCGCCCTTGGACTTGCGGGCCTTCAGGCTCCCGAGATCCACTGTCTTGGGCATGCGCCCGTCCTCCTGCGTCGCGGCCGGGTTTCCCCCCCGATCCACGCGCCTGCTCATCCTGGCAGGTCTGCCGAGGGTGCGCAACGTCGCTCGAGATCGACCTGGCGATGCCGACCACGAGGCCCGGGGCTCCGATGGTTGACTCGAGCCGGATCGGCCCGATCCGAGTCGGCTCGATCCGACTACGGCCGATACGTGGCGGCGGAGTCCTCGGACTCCCAGACCCGCACGAAGGAGACCCGCAGGCGTGAATCCTCGATCTTGGCGGCGATCTGGCCGTGCAGCCACTGCGCGATGCGCTCGGACGAGGGGTTGTGCTCGGCGAACCAGGGGTGATCGTTGAGCAGGGTGTGATCGAGCTGGTCGAGGATCTCGTGGACGTGGCGCTTGAGCACCTTGAAGTCCAGCAGCAGCTCCGCCTCGCCGAGCTGTTCGCCCTCCACGCCCACCTCCACCACCCAGTTGTGTCCATGGAGGGCCTCGCACTTGCCCCCGTAGTTGTTCAATCGATGCGCGGCCGAAAACCGGGATCGGATGGCGACCTCGTACATTCCGTAGCCTCCCGTGGGTCGGCCTCCATGCCCCAGCCGGAGCAGCCGGGAGGGACCCATGCTGTGCTTTTGACGGATGGCGGCCAGGATGTCAAATCCCGGGAAGGGTCCGCGGGCAGGGGTCGCGAACGTCGTCAAAACACCTGCTGGACCCAGTAGATGGCCAGCACCACCACGGCCACCCGGACCGTGCGCACCAGCAGCCTCGCCGGGCCGGGTCGGGGGATGGCCCCATCGTCCGGGGCCCGCTCCACCACCTTCAGCCGGCGCATGAGGGCCGCCCACCAGGCGTCGCCGCGGATCCCGATGAGCACGGTGACGGGCACCAGGGCGATGCCGGCCACCACGTCGATCAGGTAGTGCATCTGCAGATACAGGGTGGAGACCACAGTGGACAGCACGAAGGGCAGCAGCACCCACCCGAGCCAGCGCACGTGGCGAAACGCGATGGTGATCACCACCAGCGGGATGGCCGTGTGCAGGCTCGGGAAGCAGTCGTAGTCGAACCGGTTGAGGTCCTGCCACTGCTGCAGGGTCCACTTGTCCACGAAGGTGGTGTGATAAAGGTGCGTGAGCTCGAAGCGGGGGCCCGCCACCGGCACCAGGATGTAGAGGGTGTAGCCGATGAAGGCGGTGGCCAGAAACGCCAGCAGCACCTCCCGGAACGCCGCGCGGGGCCGAAACAGGTAGAGCACCACCGCCACCACGGCGGGGTAGACGTAGTAGCCCACGTAGTAGACCACCATCATGAACAGGGTCAGCGTCGGCGAAATGATCTCCTGGAGCCAGACGCTGACGTGGCCGCCGAAAAGCGCCTGATCGATACGGATCATCACGTCGTCCTTGGGGGTGTTGCCCAGCCAGAGGATGATCTCGTTGAGGTGCAGGTGCTTGAGCGACTCGTAGATCCCGATGGACAGGATGGCCGGCAGCCAGTCCCGGGTGACCCGCCAGATCCGCGCCCAGGCGCGGCCCCCGGCCTGCCGGTCGGTCACCGGATCCAGGTCCCCGATCCAGCCCCGGATCCGCGCCGCCCCCCGCTCGGCCAGCGTCCACAGCAGCAGGCCGAGCACGAGCATGGCGAAGATCTTGGTGGAAAGATACGTCAGGCGCGAGGAGCGGATGGGCTCGAACAGAGTCGATCCGTTGACCAGGGCGAGGGCCACCAGGAACAGAAAGAAAAAGCCCCCCACCGCCTCCTCGGGGCGGATCAGAAAGCGGGTGTCGGCGGCCGGGGTCATCGATCCCCGCAGGCGGATCCGCGCCAGCTCCTCCGGGTCGTAGTGTCGAAAAAATGCCATCGCTGCGCTCGCCGAGACGAGGCATTATAGCGACGCGGCGGCAAATGACATCCCCCCAATCGCCTCCCCGCCTCCGGGGCGCCCCCGCCGCCGCGCGCCCTGGCCCGCGGCGCGAATCATCGCGCAAAATCAGGGCGCTATCGCCCAGGCCGGGTCAGGCCGCTCGTTGACCCGGCGGCGCGGCTTGTGCTGTAATGCGCTCATCCGGAAACCGGGGCGTGCCCGAGAGCCGCTCCGGGATCGGGCCAGCGCTACCCTTTGGGGCCCGCGCCGGCCGTCAGTGGGGCTCGCGCCGCCTGGCGGTGGGGCTCGGCGGGGCGCAGCGCCGGCTCCACGCTCGGCGCCGATTCCGGCTACCGTCTGGTATCGGTGATGTCCAAGGAGCTGTGTCATCGCTTGCGCCGCTCCAACGAGGACCTCGAGAAGCTCATGACCGCCATCGCCATCGCCATCGCCATCGCCATCCATCGATAGGAACGGATCCGACCGTGTCTCGTTACCGCCTCCGAACCCCTGGAGCTTTTCGCGTCCCCCCGCGCCACCCGGGGTGGCCCCGCTCGCGCCGCACTCCCGGACGGCGAGTCCCGCGGGGAGCCGGCCGGGCTCGCTTTGGGATTGTTCTGCCCCGGCGGCCCCGGCGGCCCCGGCGGCCCCGGCGGCCCCGGCGGCCCCGGCGGCCCCAGCGGCCCCAGCGGCTCCAGCGGCCCCAGCGGCCCCGGCGGCCCCGGCTGGCCCCGCTTGTCCTGCTGGCCCTGCTGCTTTGGGGCACGACCGGCTGCCCTCCCAAGGGGGCGTCGGCGTACAACGAAGCCCAGCGGGCCCTGCAGGCGGGCAAGCTCGAAAAGGCCATCGCCGGCTTCCGCAAGGCGGTCGAGGAGAACCCCGACTTCGGGGAGGCGCACTACAACCTGGGCGCCGCCCGCTACCGCCTGGCCGTAAAGAAGCTCAATGCCCTGGTACAATCCCAAGGCGACGAGGCCCTGAAGCGGCTACTCGCCCGGTCCGCCCCGGCGACGAAGCGCTCCGCTGGCCAGGGCCCGGAAAAAACGAACAAGGCCAAAGCCGAGACCAAAGCGGAGGCCAAAGCCAAGGCCGAGGCAGGCGCTCCGACGGGCCAGCCGCCCCTTTCACCGGCCGAGGTCGACCGGCTGCGTCAGGCGCTGGCGGCGCTCCCCGTGAAAAAGACCGCGCCCCTTTTGACCCCGCTCAGGCAGTCGTTTCACGACAAGGGCCGGGCACACCGGCTGTTCAAAGCGGGCCGGTGGATGGTGGTGGACAAGCGCCAGGCGCGCCAGCAGATGCTCGCCGACCTCGCTCGCCTGGCCCGGCTGCGCGCCTGGCTCTACGACCGCGGAACCCCGGATCGGGGGCTGCTGCTTTTGACCCTGGCGCGACCGGCGCTGGTCGCCCCGCCCGCGCCACCGGAGCGCCGCGCAACGCCGCGACCACCGGCCCGCAGGCCCCCGTCATGAGCGCGCCCCGGGTGCTCATCCTCGACCTGTCGGTGGATCCGGACCTGTACCGCCCCACCGAGCACTGGCGAGCCCTGCTGGGAGACGTGCCCAGCGCATCGCTACGCCCTGACATCGAGCCGAAAGCGGGGTGGCCAGATGTCGACCGGTTCACGCACCTCATCGTCACCGGCTCGGAGGCCTCCATCGTGGAGCCCCAGCCCTGGGACGCGCCGGTCGAGGCGCTGATCCAGCGGGCGGTGCAGGCCCGCCGGCCGGTGCTCGGCTCCTGCTTCGGTCACCAGCTCATCGTCCGGACCCTGCTCGGGCCCGACCACGTGCGCCGGGCTCGCACGCCGGAGCTCGGCTGGCTTCCGGTGGAGACCACCGCGCCCGGCCCCCCCGTGGGCCGCCCGGGTCGGCGCCTTTGGATATTCTGCTGCCACTTCGACGAGGTCCACGACCTGCCCTCGGAATACGAAGTGCTCGCGCGCACCCCCGACTGCGCGGTGCACGCCTATCGCCTCGCAGATCGCCCGGTCTGGGGCGTGCAGGCTCACCCCGAGATCGATCCGACCCGCGGCGCCGCCCTGCTGCGGGGCTTCGCCGGAAAACGCCCCGACCTGCGGTCCGCGGTGGAGCGGGCCCTGGCCGCGCCAGCGCGCGACGACGGCTTCGGCCCCGAGCTCGTGGCCCGCTTCCTCGAGGTCGCGTCGTGAGGGCGGCTCCGGGGCAGCGTGCGGGTCCGGGGTTCCAAATGCGCGGCTGGCTCCGTCCAATTGTGCCGTGGCTGGGTCTGCTGTTGGGCCTCTTGGGGGGCCTCCCGCGGGCCGCTGCCGAAGGCGCCGACTCCACCGCCCACTTCCGCTCCGTGCCGGGCACCCACCGCCTGAGCCACCTGAGCCTGACCCCCACCGAGCCGCGCTACCGGTGGCTAGTGGGCCTCTTGTACAACTACAATCGCGCGCCGCTCACCGGAGACGACGCCGGGCTCATCGGGACCCGCAACCTCATCTCGGATCAGCACCTGGCGGAGCTGCAAATCATGGTCGGCCTGCCCTGGGTGGACGTGGGGCTTGCCTTCCCCTTCATCGTGAGCCAGCGGGGCGAGCCGTGGACCGCCCCCGACGGGACCGCGCGCGCCCCGGTGGCCACCTACGCCGCGGGGGATCTGCGCCTGCACGGCAAGGTCAACCTCATCAACCCCCGGCGCTACGACGTGGGCCTCGCCGCGGCCGTGTCGCTCACCACCCCCACCGGACAGGTGGACCGCTGGGCCGGCAACCCCGGGGTGGTCCTCGACGGCCGCCTGGTGCTCGACTACTGGGTGGGGCGCACCGCCGTGTTCGTGCTCAACGTGGGCTACGTCTTTCGCTCCCACACCGAGCAGATCGCGGACCTGCGCATCGACGACGCCCTGGAGATCGGCGTCGGGGTGCGCATCAGCTTCGCCGACTTCGGCCTGCCCTTCAGCCTCTGGGGCGAGATCGTGACCGCCACCCAGATCGACGACCCCTTCGGCGCCAAGGCCAGCACCCCGGTGGAGGGCCGGTTCGGGCTGCGGATCTGGAACACCCAGAGCTTCTTCATCCAGATCGGCTGGGGCGTCGCCATCAGCCACGGCGCCGGCCTCCCCGCCTACCGCGCGCTGGTGGACATCGGCCTGACCTTCGACACCCCCTGGCGTCGCCCCCCGCGCAAGCACGCCGCCGATCGCGACGCGGACGGCATCCCCGACGCCCAGGATCGATGCCCGGGTCGGGCGGAGGACTACGACCGCTTCGAGGACGCGGACGGCTGCCCCGAGGACGCCGCGCCCAGCCTGCAGGGCACGGATCGGCAGAAGTACCGCCGCAAGCGCGCCACCCCGTGGTGGCGCCGCTGGCGCTGGAAGCGCGACGCGCGAAGGCGACGGCGAAGCCGGGCTCGGGCGCGTCCGCGGACGCGCCCGCGAACGCCGCCGCGCCCGCGGACGCGGCCGCGACCCGATGCCCCGGCTCGCGAGGGGACGGGGGGGCCGGCCGAGCGCCGCCGCGTCCCCAGGCGCCCGGCGAGCCGGGTGCCGGATCTGTCCTCGGAGGGCCGCTCCATCAAGCAGCGGGCCAAGCGGCTCGGCGCGGCCGAGTCCAGCTCGCGACGCCGAGTCCCGCGCGTCTACCAGGTGCCCGGCAGACCACCGGTGCCGTAGTTGTCCGGGGAGATGATGGCCCCGCCGTTGACGGTGGGGCTGCCCGGGGAGCACAGCTCGATGTGGCCCACGCCGCCTCCCCCGCCGCCGCCGTTGGCCTCAGTCACGCCATTGTCACCGGCGTAGGCCGCCCCGGCGCCGCCCGCACCACCGGAGCCGCCGTAGGTCTGTCCGGTGCCGCCGGCGGCCCGCTGGGCGTCCTGCCGGGCGTACTCGCCGTCCTGGCCGTCCCCGGCCGTGCTCGGAGCGCCCGCGCCCCCCCCCACCGCCGTTGGCCACCAGGCGGCCGTCCACCGTGATCGTCGCCGCCTCCACCATGATCCCGCCGCCCGCGCCCGCGCCACAGCCGCGATCCGTAAGCAGGGCTACCGCGTCGAGCCGATGCCCATCGCCAACGAGA
>CAYFWA010000106.1:11273-12638 GCA_964346625.1 uncultured Myxococcales bacterium | reverse complement strand
CGCGTAGCCGCGTAGCCGCGTAGCCGCGTAGCCGCGTAGCCGCGTAGCCGCGTAGTCGATGAGTGCGAGCGGGAAAGGCGAGAGCAAGCGCGATGCACATCCCTGACGGCGGATTCCTTTCGGTTCCCATGTACTTGACCACGGACGCCCTGGCGGTGGGCGCCCTGGCGATCTCGGCGGCCAAGGCCCGGGGCGAGCTCGAGGATCGGGCGATCCCGCTGATGGGGGTGATGGGCGCCTTCGTGTTCGCGGCCCAGATGATCAACTTGCCCATCCCCGGCGGGACCTCGGGGCACCTGATGGGCGGAACCCTGCTGGCCATCGCTTTGGGTCCCTGGACGGGCTCGCTGGTGATGGCCGCCGTGCTGCTCTTGCAGGCGCTGCTGTTCGGAGACGGGGGGCTGCTGGTGTTCGGCGCGAACTTCCTGAACATGGGCCTGGTGGGCACCTGGGGCGGCTACGCCGTCTATCGGGGGGTGCGGGCGCTGCTGCCGGGCCAGGCCGGGCTGTACGTCGGCACCACGCTGGCGGCCTGGCTCGCCATGGTGGTAGGCGCCGCCCTGGCCGGGATCCAGATCGGGCTCTCGGGCACGGCGCCCCTCGGGACCGTGACCGTGGCCATGGTGGCCATCCACGCCATCATCGGCGCCATCGAGGCCGTGGTGACCCTCGCGGTGGTGCGCTACCTGGTGGCCACGCGGCCGGAGCTGGTGCGCTGGTGGCCACGAGGCGGCGGGGCGACGGACCCGGACGACGCGCCCCGCCCCGAGGGAGCCGCCCAGGAGCCAGCCCGATGAGCGAGCCACGCGAGCATCACCGTCCGGGCAACGAGACGCGCGAGGGAAGCTCCACGCGGCGCTGGACCTGGCTGCTGCCCCTGGCGGTAGTCACCCTGGCGCTGGCTGGGTTGCTGGTCCACGCCGCCTCGGAGCAACCCGATGGTCTGGAGAAGGTCGCCGAAGGCCAGGGCTTCGGCGGGCGAGAGGCCCCCGTGCACGAGGCGCCGGTGCCCGACTACGAGCTGCCCTGGTACCGCACCGCGCTGGGCAAGAGCCTGGTGGGCGTCGGCGGCGCGGCGCTGACCTTCGGCTTGCTCTATGTCATGGGCTTGGCGCTGCGGCGACGGCGCGACCACGACACGGCGCGGGACGCCCAGACGGCGGAGCGAACAGGAGAGGCGCCAGGGGCCGCGAACGGGTCCAGCGCAGCCGCAGACCTCGCTGACGCCCCGTCGGCGAACCAGGGCGCCGGGGTGGATCAGCGGGTGGATTCGCGCTCCGCCTCCCGAGACCAGCCCGCCCGCCAGAAGTCATGAGGTCTGGGAGCATGAGGTCTGGGAGCATGAGGTCTGGGAGCATGAGGTCT
>CAYFWA010000106.1:0-11173 GCA_964346625.1 uncultured Myxococcales bacterium | reverse complement strand
GGTCTGGGAGCATGAGGTCTGGGAGCATGAGGTCTGGGAGCATGAGGTCTGGGAGACGCCCATGAGCCCGGGTTCGCGGCGCAGGTCGGCGGGGTACCTCTCGGGGGTCGATGCGCGACCGAAGCTGCTGGCTTTGCTCGCCTTCCTCGTCGCCGTGAGCCTGGTGTCCACCGGGCAGCCCCGCTCGCTCGCCGCCCTGGCCGGCCTGCTGCTGCTCGCCCTGCTGCCCACCGGGCTGCTGTGGCGCCGGAATTTCTGGCTGCGCCTGATCCCCATCCTGGGCTTCGCCTCGGGGGTGGCCGCCTTGGTGGCCCTCAGCCGGGAGGGGGCCGAGCTGTGGCGGCTCGGGACCCCCTCGCTCTCACTGTCCGTCACCGGCACCGGCCTGCAGGAGGCCGGCTTTCTGCTGGCGCGCACGGGCCTGGCCGGCGCCGGCCTGGTGGCGCTTTCCCTCAGCAGCGAGGGGCCCGATCTGATCTCTGCGCTGGCCTGGTTCCGGGTGCCCGCCGCCTTCGTGGCCGTGCTGGGCTCGGTGGGGCGCACCCTCGGCCTGGTCACCGCCGAGGCGGCGCGCATGAACCGGGCCCGGGAGGTGCGCACGGTCCGCCCCCGCCTCGCCCTCGCCCTGCGCGCCGTGGGGGGCATCATTGGCGCTCTGCTCAACCGGTCCCTGGGGCGCGCCGAGCGGGTGCACCGCGCCATGGTGGCCCGGGGCTTCGACGGCGCCGTGCCCCGCCGCCGGCCGCCGCCCCCCGTGCCGCTGACGCATCTGGTGGCCACCTCGCTGTTCGGTTGCCTCGCCGTGGCCCTTTCGCTACTACCGGGGGCATGACCGCCTCCCGGCAGGACCCGGGCGCGCCCCCCGCGCCAGCGCTGGTCATCGACCGCCTGTCGCACCGCTACCCGGACGGCACCCCCGCCCTGCGCGAGCTGTCGCTCACCGTGGCGCACGGCGAGCGCGTGGGGCTCATCGGACCCAACGGCGCGGGCAAGACCACCCTGCTGGCCTACGCCGCCGCCGCGCTGCCGAGCCGACGGGTCTCGATCTACGGCGAGCCGGTCACCCGTCGCCGCGCGGCAGCGGCGCGCGCCCGCGTAGGCCTGGTGTTCCAGCAGCCCGAGGATCAGCTCTTCATGCCCACCGTGGGCGACGACGTGGCCTTCGGCCCGCTCAACCTGGAGCTCCCGCCCGACGAGGTGGAGGCCCGGATCCACGAAGCCCTGCGCGCGGTGGGGCTGGACGATTCCTTTCGTGACCGCCGCCCCCACGAGCTGAGCGGCGGGGAAAAGCGCTGCGCCGCCCTGGCCACGGTGCTGGCCATGCGCCCCCGGGCCCTCGCCCTCGACGAGCCCACCAACGACCTGGATCCCCGCGCGCGGCGGGCGCTGCTGGCGGTGCTGCGGGGGCTCGACGTCACGCTGCTGGTGGCCACCCACGATCTGGAGCTAGTGCTCGCGCTCTGTGATCGAGCCGTCCTGCTCGACGGCGGTGCGGTGGTGGCCGACGGCGCGGCCGGGGAGCTGCTCGCCGACCCGGCGCTCATGGACGCGCACGGCCTCGAGGTCCCACTGTCGCTTCGCGATACGGGCTCTTTGTAGCAACGCTTGCCACCTGGCCTGTCGCAATCCCTGCAAGTTTTAATGGTTCCGTAGTTTCTTCTTGAAACTCCCGACCTGACCAGGCAACCTGGCTTTCAAAATTTGTAGAGAAATCTTCGGTGATGGACTAGCGGTTCCAGGGGAGCGTCGCGAAGGTCTGGCCACCGAATCGATGGAAACGCGAGGATTCCTGTGAGCGTTGATGGAATGCGACGACGATGGGAGTGGTTCGCCATCGGGTGCTGCGGGGTGCTGATGCTGCTCTGCGTGCTCGCGCCGACCCTCACCGCAGACGTGGGACACTTTGCCGGGGGCGCGGAGCTGCCCTGGTGGTTCTGGCCCATCACCCTGTTCGTGGCGACCTTCGCCATGGGCGTGGTGGCGGTGCTCGGGGGTGTGGGGGGTGGCGTCCTGTTCGTCCCCATTATCAGCGGCTTTTTCCCCTTCCACATCGACTTCGTGCGCGGGGCCGGCCTGTTGGTGGCCCTGTCGGGCGCCCTGGCGGCCGGGCCGGGCCTGCTCAAGGCGAACCTGGCGAGCCTGCGGCTGGCCCTGCCGGTGGCGCTCATCGCCTCCACCTGCGCCATCGCCGGCGCCATGATCGGCCTGGCGCTGCCCACGCACGTGCTCCAGATCGCCCTCGGCGCCACCATCCTCGGCATCTGCGTGCTCATGCTGTCGGCCAAGAAGTCCACCCACCCGGAGGTGCCCGAGCCCGACAAGCTCTCCAGCGCGCTGAAGATCTTCGGCACGTACTACGAGCCCTCCGCCGGCAAGAACATGGACTGGCAGATCCACCGCACGCCCATCGGCCTGGCGTCCTTCATCCTCATCGGGCTGCTGGCCGGAATGTTCGGGTTGGGGGCCGGCTGGGCCAACGTGCCGGTGCTCAACCTGCTGATGGGCTGCCCCTTGAAAATCAGCGTGGCCACCAGCAAGTTCCTGCTGTCCATCACCGACACCTCGGCGGCGTGGATCTACGTCAACAAGGGGTGCGTGATCCCGATGATCGTGGTCCCCTCCCTGGTGGGCATCATGCTCGGCTCCTTCGTGGGGGTGCGGCTGCTCAAGAAGGTCAAGCCGAGCATGGTGCGCTGGATCGTAATCGTGATTCTGGGCTTCGCCGGCCTGCGCGCCCTGAGCAAGGGGCTCGGGTACTGAGACCCGGAACCGGGACCCCGACGCCGGGACCCCGACGCCGGGACCCCGACGCCGGGACCCCGACGCCGGGACCCCGACGCCGGGACCGAGTGATAGAACCGGAGGATCCGCATGGACAACCCCGAAACCGACAAGCGACAAAAGAGCCAGCAAGGCGAGCAGGAACTGCAAGGCGAGCAGGAGCAGCGAGGCGAACAGGAAGAGCAAGGCGGGAAGGCCCTCACCCAGGGCAACCTCATGGCCGAGCTCAAGAAGATCACGCTCGACGCCAGCGGCGAGCAGACCCGCTACGCCAGCGTGCTGGAAAAAGGGATGCTCGTCGGGCTGGCCACCCTGTTCATCACCTTCCTGCTGTACGTCACGGGTCTGGTAGAGTCGCACATCCCCCTGGCCGAGGTCCCGAATCACTGGTCGGTGGACGTGGAGACCTATCTGAGCCAGACCGGTCTCGAGGGGGGCTGGAGCTGGGTGCTGCGGCTGCGCCACGCGGACTTTTTGAACTTCATCGGCATCGCGATCCTGGCCGGCGTCACCGTGCTCTGTTACGTGTCCATCATCCCGCTTCTGTGGAAAAAGGGAGACAGGGTCTATGTCGTGTTCGCCGCCCTCGAGGTCATCGTGCTCACCGTGGCGGCCAGCGGGGTGCTCGGGGCCGGGGGTCACTGAGCCGCGGGGGCGGCGCGCCGGCGCGAGAGCCCGAGCTTGACAGGATCGGCCAGCACGGCATGCTAAAAAAAGCAGGAGTTCCGCGGCCCGACGGTCTTCGCGCCCCGACGCCGCGCGGGCGATGGAAAGCCCCGAGGAATGGCGAAAACGGATTGGCGAAGACGGATTGGCGAAAACGAGGAGAACCGGTGATGAAGGACCTGAAAGTGCTCTTGGTCGACGACGAGGAAGACTTCGTCCAGAGCCTGTCGGAGCGGATGAAGCTCCGCGACGTGGGCTCCGAGGTGGCCCTCGACGGCTCCCAGGCCCTCCGGAAGATCGAGGAGCAGAAGCCTGACGTCATCGTGCTCGATCTCAAGATGCCGGGGATGCACGGGCTCGAGGTCCTCGAGAAGGTCAAGGAGGCCTACCCGGGCATCGAGGTGATCATCCTCACGGGCCACGGCTCGGAAAAGGATCAGCAGGAGGCCGACCGGCTCGGAGCGTACGCCTACCTGCGCAAGCCCGTGGGCCTCGAGCGGCTGATGAAGGTGGTCACCGACGCCTACCGCCGCAAGATCGAGCGGACCATGGCGGCCTCGGCCATGGCCGAGGGCGGCGATCCCGACTCCGCCCTCGAGATGATGGAGCAGGAGCCACCGGGGGGTGAGGATGGCGACGGGGGGAAGTAGGGGCTCCGCGGCGCGCTCTGGGCGGGGAGCGCCGGGCGCTCCCCACCGCAGGAGCCGCGCCTCCCTCGTCCCACGCGACCGCGCGCCCCCTGCTGGGGGGCCTCCCTCGGATGTGCACGGCGACCGCTCCCTAAGGCTTGAACCCTGGGAACCCAAGGAGTCGGTGATGGATCAGCAAATCCGACTGCTGTTCGTGGACGACGAGGCGGACTTCGTCGAGTACATGCAGAAACGCCTGAAGCGGCACGACATCGAGGTGCAGTCCTACGTGGATCCGGTGGAGGCGCTGGAGTCCACCGAGGGCGTCTCCTTCGACGTGGCGCTGCTGGATCTGAAGATGCCCGGCCTGGACGGGGAGGAACTGCTGCGGCGCCTCCGCGCGCGGGACCCGTCGCTGGAGGTCATCATCCTCACCGGACACGGGTCCATCGAGTCGGCCTTTCGGACCAGCCGGGAGGGTGCCTACGAGTACCTGCAGAAACCCTGCGACTTCGACGAGCTGGTCCGCTCCATCTGCAGCGCCTACGCCAAGCGCATCACCGCGCTGGACGCCCAGCGGGCGCCAGAGGTCAAGAGCCTGTTCGAGCGGATGCTGCACTCGCGCCCGGTGGACCTGCTGTTCAAGCTCAAGGCCATGGAAAACGACGTGGAGCGCACCCTCGCCGCCTCGGCCATGGCCGAAGGCGGAGATCCGGAGACCGCCGCTCAGATGATGAAGAGCAAGAGCAAGAGCAAAAAGAACGAAAACAAGTAGCGCATCCCGACCCGCCGCGGCGCGCTTCGCCCCGCGGCGGCCCGAGCACCCGAGCACCCGTGCACCATGGACACCCCCCCTCGGCAAGAACCGCCCCCCAAGGACGCGGCCCTGCTGACCGAGGGACCGGAGCAGGCGTCCCTGTCACCGCGGCGATACCGCCGGCTGCTTCGCTACGTGGTGCTGTCCACCGCCACGGTGGCCATCTTGCCGCTGGTGGTGATGACCGCCATCAACTTCTACCAATACAGCCAGGCCTTTCGGACCGAAGCGCGGTACCCCGTGGCGCGCCTGGTGTCGAGCACCAAGCGCTCGGTGGAGTTCTTCCTGGAGGAGCGGGAGGCGGCCCTGCGCATGATCGTCCACAGCGGCCTGGTGACCGACGAGTGCACCGACGCCCAGCTCACCGCCATCCTGCGCAGCCTGCGCAAGTCCCTGTCCTTCGGGGCCTTCGTGGATCTCGGCCTCATCGACCAGAGCGGCCGCCAGCGCTGCTACGCCGGCCCCCACGCCCTGCGCGGCAAGCGCTACCAGAAACAAGCGTGGTTCCACGAGGTGCAGACCCGGGGCATCTACATCTCCGAGGTCTTTCTGGGCTACCGCAAGTCTCCGCACTTCGTGATCGCCATCCGCCACGAGCAACCAAACGGCGAGGCCTTCATCCTGCGGGCCACCATCGACACCGAGCAGCTCCACGAGCAGCTCCTGCTGGCCGGGCTGCGCCGCACCAGCGACCTGTTCATCGTGAACCGCGAGGGGGTCCTGCAGAGCCCCTCGCGTCGCCACGGCGCCGTCCTGCGCAAGATCTCCCTGCCCGTGCCGCCGCCCACCACGTCGGTGGAGGTGATGACCCGCGAGGGAGAGCAGGGGGAGCCCATCTTCGTTGGCTACAGCTACATCCGCGGCTCCCCCTTCATCCTGATACTCGTGGTGCAGCAGAACGAGGCCATGGGGAGCTGGTTCGAGCTGCGCGCCGAGCTGCTGGGGTTCCTCGCCTTCAGCGTGGCGCTGATCCTGGTGGTGGTGGTGGTGATCTCGCGAAAGCTGGTGCGCAGCCTGCGCGAGTCGGACATGGCCCGGGCCCGGGTGTTCCACAAGATGGAGTACACCAACAAGCTGGCCTCCCTGGGGCGGCTCGCCGCGGGCGTGGCCCACGAGATCAACAACCCGCTGGCCATCATCAACGAGCGCGCCGGCCTGCTGCTGGATCGCATCGAGATGAGCGAGGGCTTCCCCCAGCGGGACAAGGCGCGCCAGAACATCCACTCCATCCAGCAGTCGGTGGAGCGGTGCAGCGCGGTCACCCACCGTCTCCTCGGCTTCGCCCGGCACATGGACGTGCAGCACGAGGCCATCAACCTGCCAGCGCTCCTGCGGGAGGTCCTCGGTTTCCTGGGCAAGGAGGCCACCTACCGCAACATCCAGATCGAGTGGGATCTAGAAGAGGTCCTCCCCAAGATCCGGAGCGACCGCGGGCAGCTCCAGCAGGTGTTTCTGAACCTCATCAACAACGCCTTCGCCGCGGTGGACGACGGCGGCACGGTCCGCATCGAGGTCCGGCAACCGTCCGTGGATGCGGTGAAGGTGGTGATCGAAGACAACGGCGTGGGCATCCCCCCCGAGAACCTGGAGCGGATCTTCGAACCCTTCTTCACGACCAAGGCCGGGGCGGGGACGGGCCTCGGCCTCTCGGTGACCTACGGCATCGTCAAGAAGCTCGGGGGGGACATTCAGGTGGAAAGCACTCCGGGCGAAGGGACACAGTTCACGGTGACGCTCCCCGTCTGGAGGGGAGAGCCATGAGGGGTTAAAAAGGGCGACGGCATGAAACCGGTACGCGTATTGATCGTGGATGATGAGCCGGAGCTGGTCTCCGCGCTGGTGGAGCGGCTCGAGATCCGGGGCTTCGACGCGGTGGGGCTGTTGGATGGCGCCGAAGCGGTGAAGCGGGTGGCACAGGAGCCCTTCGACGTGGCGGTGGTGGATCTGAAGATGCCCGGGCTGTCGGGGCTGGACGTCATCCAGCAGATGCACGTGCACCAGCCCGAGCTGCGCTGTATCCTGCTCACGGGCCACGGCGCGGCGGACAACCCCGAGAAGGGGCGGCAGTGTGGCGCCTATAGCTGCGTCATGAAGCCGGTTAAGATCGACGTCCTGACCAAGATGCTCGAGGGCGCCTCGGCGGACGCCGAGTGACCCCGCGCTCCCCCCCCCAGGAGGCCAGATCTCATGAGTGACGAATCTTCACCGGGTTCCCCCCAATCCCGCCTCCTCCAACTGGAGCACGCCCTGGGATTTCTCGGGCGGCAGACCGCGGGACAGACCCACGAGCTTACCAATGTGCTGAACATCATCAACGAGCTCACGGGCCTGGTGGATGATCTCGTGCAGGTCTCGGCGAGCACCGGCCAGGTGTCCCCGGAGCGGATTCGCGAGAGCCTGCAGAAGATCCAGACCCAGATCCAACGCGGGGAGGACCTGCTGCGCGAATTGAATCGCCTCGCCCACAGCGTGGACGAGCTGTGCTGCCGGTTCACCTGGCGCGAGCTGCTGGAGCGGGTGGAGGGGCTGGCCCAGCGCCCCCTGCGCCTGCACCGGGCGACCCTCGAGCTGGTCCCCCCGCAGCCGGACACGGCGCTGGAGGGGCCCCTCATCGCCTACCAGCAGGCGCTCCTCGGGGCCCTGACCACCGCGCTGCAGTGCGGCGAGGACGTGCGCTCGGTCCGCCTGACTGGCGAGGCATCTGGTGATATCATTACGGTGGGTGTGGAGTCCGACGCGACGGCATCGGCCGCCCCCCCGGAGGGAGTCGCCGGGGGCGCTTCGTCGCCCCCGACGCTGGCGGAGCTGGTCTCGTACCTCGGTGGCACGGTGACCGCGCTGCCTCGCCCCGGGGACCCGATCCGGATCGTCATGACCCTACCCTGCGGATGAGCGTCCCCCTCCCTTTCCGGTGGGGATGAAGGGTGCCCCCACCCGGCCCGGGCAAATCGCGCCCGGGCAAATCGCGCCCGCGCAGTGGGCATCCCGCGGGACGCAACGAGCGGGGCCGGTGCCCCGCTGGAGGAACGAGCATGGCAGACCGAGTGCTACTGGTAGACGACGAAAAGGACTTCGTGGACGCGCTCGCCAAGCGCATGGAGGCCCGGGGGCTCTCGGTGGACGTGGCCTACGATGGCGAGCAGGCCTTGGAGCAGTCCCGCGGACACCGCTATGACGCCTTCATCCTGGACCTGGCCATGCCAGGCATGAGCGGCATGGAGGTGCTCAAGAAGCTCCGCGAGGAGAACCCGGACCGGCAGATCATCCTGCTCACCGGCCACGGCGACGTGAAGGCCGCCGTGGAAGCCACCCACCTCGGGGCCATGGACTTCCTGGAAAAACCCGCCGACATCAAGGCCCTGCTGGAGCGCATCCGCGAGGCCCGCGCCCGGCGCCTCGCCCTGGACCAGCAGCGCTCCGAGGAGGAGATCTCCGACCTCCTGCTCCGCAAGGGGTGGTAGCCGCCCCCCTTCCCCCCCGATCCCCGGGAACCCGCCCACCCGTTTGCACCCGCCCCGAGCGCGGGTGTATCATGGCCCCTCACCGTGGGCCCATTGCCCCGTTCAACCGAGAGGAGGAAAGAGCCATGCAATCGTTTTTCGCCACCCTGTGCGGGGCGGGCCTGCTGGTGGGCCTGCTCCATCTGGCGCCGGCCGAGACCGCCCGGGCCAAGTGCTATCACTTCCGCAACGCCCCCTCCCACGTCGGGGTCTGCATGAAGGGGGACTCCTTCGCGGCCCGCAAGAAGGCGCGCAAGTGCTGCTCCAAGAAGCTCGGCAAGGATTGTGGCAACGTGACGAGCTACTCGTCTTCGTGCCACTCCAACAAGAACAAGTGCTACGACCACAACTGCAAGGCCAAGCGCTCGCTGAGCGGCTACAGCGTGGGCCTCGAGGGGCCGGCCACCACGCGCGCCGCCGTGCAAGACCACACTGACCAGCGCGCCTGGCTGGGGCTTTTCTGAGCGCTCGATCACCTCTTCTTTTCACGATCCCCTCTTTTCACGATCCCCTCTTTTCACGATCCCCTCTTTTCACGATCCCCTCGTTCCCCTCGAACCCCCCGACCTCCCCATCGGGCGTAGTTAGGCAGCTGATCAAAATTTGTTTGCCAAGTTGGCGCGCGAGGCGCGCGGCTGGCAAGGCGCGACGATGGCGCGTACTGGGCGTACGCAACGGAGGAGCAACGCAGCCAGCCGCGATGGCTCGCGCGCCAGATGGTGAATTAATTTTGACCAGGGCCCTTACGGGAAGTCCACGTTGACGAAGACCCGATCGAGGGCTCCCTCCACGCCCTGATCCAGGGCGGTGAAGCGCAGGTAGAAGGGCCCGGGTCCCGGGGGCAGCACCGACGTGAGGTCGAAGGCGCCGGCCGGGACGGCCCCGTTGTCCCCGCCGCCCTGCACGTGGTTGTCGATGCTCACCGCGGGCCCGCCCGCGGCGTAGCTCACGGTGGACGTGCAGGTAGGGTTGGGGCTCACGCAGCAGCCGAAGGCCTGGGTGGTCTCCTGGTAGGTGGTGAGGGCGGCCACCACGTTCTCCTGGGCGTCGAGCACCTCCACCACGAGCAGATCGTCCACGAACCAGCCCTGGCCGCCGTAGGCGTGCCCCGACAGCGTCACCGTGGAGCCCGCCTGCCGCGTGAAGCACTTGCTGATCTGGTGCACCAGCACGCCGGGCCCCGGGCATTGGGGCCCTCCCACCACCAGGCCGTCGATCTCCACCGCGTCCCAGGTGCCGTTCTCGGTGTCGTACTGCTGGGTGGACTGCTGCGGCACGTAGGGAGAGACTTGCACCGCGCGTGCCTCGTCGAGATCGTAGCAGCTCACTCCCTTGACGATGCCGCCGAGCACCTGGAGCACGGCCAGGGAGTGGGAGCGCGCCACGGGGCATTGCCCCCCCGCCCCATAGCCCAAAGAGGCGTCCACCTCCACGGTGGCGCTCTGGCTCACCACGGTGGCCTCGAAGCGCACGGTGTGCGTGCCCGCCGACAGGGTCAACGGCAGCGAGCCGCCGAAGGGCGCCGGCACCGTCTCGGGCGTGTCGTTTACCGTGAAGGAGGCCTCGTCCACGTCGAGGTTCTCGAGCGCCAGGTGCAAAAAGCCGATGTTGCCCGCCGGGGGGGTGTCCACGTCGATCCGGACTTCCACGGTCACCACCGTGCCCACCTCGATGGGCTCGGCGCTCTGTTGGCCCTGGCCGTCGAGCAGGTACACGGTGGTGCCCGTGCGCGCCACCGGATCCTGCTCGCAGATCACCGCGGCGTCCGGATCCGTCGCCCCGTCCGGATCCGGCCCCGCGTCCGAGTCCGCCCCCGCGTCCCGCCCTCCTCCATCCAGGGGGAAGGTGGCGTCGTGCGGGCTGCCGCCGTCGCGCCCGTCGCCTCCGGTGGGGGCGCATCCCACGAGCACCCCGGCCGCGCCGATCCCGTACGCCAACCCCAGCACCCCTCCCAGCAGCCCTCCCCGCCGCGCGTTGCGCCAGCGGCCGCGGTCCCGGCCCCGGTATCGCCTCCGACTCCGACTCCGACGTCCGCGGCTCAATGCTCCGAGCCCGAGCAGCCCCAGCAGCAGCACCGGCACCCCGGCCGCCTCGCCGCCGTCGCCGCCGCCACTGCTGCGCCAGCCGCCGAAGGCCACGCCCGAGCCTTCCAGCACGTCCAGGTTCTCCATGAGGGAGCCGGTGAGGCTGACCTGGGCACCGCAGCGGCCGAGCTCGCCCGCGCGGGCCGCCGCGATGGCATCCCGCGGCCACGAGGTATACGGTCCGCTGCGATCCGTGTGAACGGACTGCACGCTGAAGCTATAATGACCCGCAGCGTCGGTCTCGAGCACGTTCTCCCCGGGCCAGTAGATCGGCTGATGCATGTGCCAGACGAAGGAGACGTAGATTGGTTGCGCGCGGGCCTCGCGGCCCATCATGCCCATCATGCCCACCGTGCCGACCGACGCCAGCGCCACGAGAAGTACCATGCGACTGCTTTTCCCCTTTGATTCAAGCATGTTTCACCACTTCAGGGCTATGGGCAGGCCCCCACACGCTGGGGCGCCGGGCCCAAGCCTCTTGACGACGGCGGCTGGCTGTTCTAATAGTCACTCTAAAGTGAGTTACCCCAAGGAGACCCAAATGTCAACGCGGAGAAAGTCGGGACGCGCGCCGTTTTTCGCCAACACCGGGATCGGCCACGTCGCACCAGGGCGACGCACCGGGATCCCTTCCCTCGGCGCGGCCCCCCCTGCCCTCGTCGCCCCCCCTGCCCTCGTCGCCCCCACTGCCCTCAC
>CAYFWA010000105.1:0-12655 GCA_964346625.1 uncultured Myxococcales bacterium | reverse complement strand
GGGCGCCGGGCCCCGCCGCGGCGCCGGCCATGACCTCATGGTGATCGATCCTGGGTGGGGATCGGGTGACCTTGCCCGGAGCGCAATGCTGGCTAGACTATGCGCCATGAAGCGAAAGCAGCTCCTGTGGCTCGTCGTCCCTCTCGCGCTGGTCGCCCTGCTTTTGGGGACGTTCCTGAGCCGGTTGCCCACGGCCGCGGAGCGGACCGCGCGCAGCCCCTGTGCGCTGCTGCGGGTGGAGCCCCACCGCTCGGAGGTGGCCCCGCTAAGTCTCACCGTCACCGACCTGAATGGAACCCCCTATTCCTTCGCCAATCTTCGCGGACGCCTGGTGCTGCTCAACTTCTGGCTCACCACCTGCCAGCCGTGTCTCGAGGAGCTCCCCTCGCTGCTGGAGCTGGCGAGCCGGTATCGCAACCAGGGGCTCGTGCTGGTGCTGGTCTCCACGGACAAGAAGGCCGAGGCGGTCCGGGATTTCATGAAGAAGGTACCGCGGCTGGCGCGCCTCCCGGACAACGCGTTCATCCTGCACGATCCCGGCGCGAAGCTCGCCAACCGCCTGGGCACCGAGAAGTTCCCCGAGTCCTACCTGATCACGCCCCAGGGGAAGTGGGGGGGGCGCGTGGTGGGCGCTCGGGACTGGACGTCCCGCGCCACCACGGCGTGTCTGTCTCTGCGTTTGCCTTGAACTTGGCGGGACGACCGCGACGCCCTGCGTCTCCGTCGATGCGGGGCGACCGCGACGCCCTGCGTCTCCGATCCTGCGGAGCGCCCAGTCTACCTGGCGCGCTCGTCCTGCAGGCTGTGGTGTAGCGCCCAGGCGGCGTCGAGCTCCCGGGCGGTGCGCTCCTGGCTCAGCCGCCAGGCGAACAGCACGATCCAAAGCAGGGAGAAGCCGCCCAGGGCGGTGAACAGCGCCTGTTTCATCACCGGGTTCAGGGTCTGCACCACGGTGGATTGCGGGTGCATACCGCGGCTCCAGAGCTTCACCGAGAAGAACACCAGGGGCACGTTCACCGCCCCGAAGATGGCCAGCACGGCGGAGATCCGCGGCGCCGCCGCGCCGGCGAAGCGCCGCACGAACACGTACACCGCGAAGGTGAGCCAGCAGATGAGCGAGGTGGTGAGCCGGGCGTCCCAGACCCAGGCCTTGCCCCAGGCCCGGCAGGCCCAGATGGGGCCCGTGGTCATCACCATGATCCCGAACATGAAGGCCAGCTCGCCCGCGGCGGCGGCCACCGCGTCGCCGCCGCGCCGCCCCGCCAGGTAGGCCACGGCGCCGCCGGCGCAGACCACCCCCGAAAGCAGCATGAGCCACGCCACCGGCACGTGGAAAAAGAAGATCTTGAAGATCACTCCTTGCTGCAGCTCGTTGGGGACCTGGAACACCACCTGGCACAGGGCCCAGGCGATGAGCCCGAAGGCGGCGACAGTGAGAATCTGGGACCAGTATCGCGCCATGGGGGTCTCCGGAGGTGGGGCGAGGGTCGTCTCGGGCCCGAGAGGTGCGACGATAGCCTGAAGGCGCGACTGGTGCAAACGTCGGAGGAGCCGCTCAACAGATCCGGTTCATGCCGTTGAGGGCGGCCACGCGGTAGGCCTCGGCCATGGTGGGGTAGTTGAAGGTGGTCCGCGTGAAGTACTCGATGGAGTTGGCCGGGCTGGGCTGACTCATGATCACCTGCCCGATGTGGATGATCTCCGCGGCTTGATCCCCGAAGCAGTGGATCCCCAGGATCTCCAGGGTCTCGCTGTGAAACAGCAGCTTCAGCATGCCCACCGTGTTGCCGGTGATCTGGGCCCGGGCGAGGCTGCGGAACTGCGAGTGTCCCACCTCGTAGGGGATCTGCTCCTCGGTGAGCTCGCGCTCGGTGCGCCCGAGGCTGCTGATCTCGGGGGTGGTGTAGATGCCCGTGGGGATGTCGCGCACGAGCTGGTGCCCGCAGTCGGGATCCAGCACGTGGCAGGCCGCGAAGCGGCCCTGGTCGTAGCTCGCGCTGGCCAGGCCCGGGTAGCCCACCACGTCGCCCACGGCGTAGAGGTAATCACAGCCGTGCACCCGGAAGTGCTCGTCGATGTCGAGCTGCCCGCGGGAGTTGGGCGTCACGCCGACGTGCTCGAGGCCGAGATCGTCGGTGTTCCCCGTGCGACCCTGCGCCCACAGCACGATGTCGCTACTGATTCTCTTTCCGCTCGCCAGGTGCAGGCGTACGCAGTCCTCTCGCGGCTCCAGCCGCGTGTACTCCTCGTGGTGGCGGAGGATCACGCCCTGGTCCCGCAGGTGGTAGGCCAGGGCGTCGATGATCTCGTCGTCGAGGAAGGCCAGGAGATTGCCCCGCCCGTTGAGCAGGTTCACCTTGATGCCGAGATTGCGCAAGATGGAGGCGTACTCGCAGCCCACCACGCCAGCCCCGTAGACGGTGACCGAACGCGGCGTGCGATCGAGGCTCAGGATGGTGTCGCTGTCGAAGACCCGCGGGTGCGAAAAGTCGATGTCTGGCGGCCGGTAGGGGCGTGCGCCCGTGGCGATCACGAAGCGCTCGGCGCTCAGGCGGCGGTGCGCTCCCGTGCCGGTGTCCACCTCCACGGTGTGGGGCGCCACGAAGCGGGCTCGGCCGTGAAAGATGGCGATCTCGTTTCGCAGGTAGAACTCACGGCGCATCGCGGTCTGCTGTTGGATCACCCCCTCGGCCTTGCGCAAAAGTTGAGGAAAGGAGAACCGCACCCGGTGGCTGATGGTGGAAAACAGGGGATCCCGGCGGAACTCCTTCACCGTCTGCACCGAGTGGCGCAGGGCCTTGCTGGGGATGGTGGCCCAGTGGGTGCAGCCTCCCCCCACCTGGTCCATCTTCTCCACCATGGCCACCGATTTCCCCCCCTTGGCCAGCTTCATGGCCGCGCCCTCTCCCCCGGGTCCGGATCCGATCACCACCACGTCGAAGTGCTGATCAGCGGTGGCCTCCAGGTCGGAATCCAACGGGGCGGTGCTCACCCGGTCGCCTGCGGTACCGAGGGTGCCGTCTTCGTTGGCATCGATGCTCGTGTTGTGGATGTTGGAATCGGTGTTGTTGTGTTCCGGGTCGTCTCGCGCCACGGTAATCCTCCATGAGACGAGCTCTTGGCTCAGTGAACAGAGGCACAGAAAATTGCCACGGCCCCAGGTCAGGTCAAGAGCCACCTTCGTGGCGGCGTGTTTCCGGGGGGGCGACCTCGGCGGATTCCGGGTACCGGGTCCGGGTACCGGGTCCGGGTCCGGGTACCGGGTCCGGGTACCGGGTCCGGGTACCGGGTCCGGGTACCGGGTCCGGGTCCGGATACCCGGCGCGGGATGGATCGGCGGCCTGAACGATCAGATTATTCGTGATCGAGCCCTTGAGGCTCGCTTGGTGGCCGTCGGTGGGGATCTTCTCGGAAGCGAAGGCTCCAGGATCCGTGGAAATCACGGACCACGTGCGAGGGTCGAGGGTAAAATACGTATATTTTTCAGGTGGTTGTATTGTTGTGGCTCCCCGGATTCCTTTGACACCCGGGGCTGACAAACCGTACCATCGGAGCGACTCATCGAATTCCGACCCGCTCGCATGGGAGCGGATCGTCGAGGCGATCATGAAGCACCGCCCCATTGCTGTTCCCATTGCCGCCGGCCTCCCGTTGCTCGTGCTGCTGGTGGTCTTCGGCTTCGCGTTGACGCCCGCGCGCGCCTACGAGGCCATGGTGCAGGCCACGGTGAGCAGCCAGAGCTATCAGATCCGCGACGCCGGAGATCAGGCGCTGACGCGCTCACGGCTCGACACCTATCTGCGTCTGTTCGTGCTGGACATCCTGCCCCACGAAAAGCGCGACGACGGCAAGCCCGCCACCCAGATGCACTTCGTGGCCTCCATGCGGCTGCGCGCGGACTTCGGGGGATATAACCGGGATTGGGACCACTCCCTGCGCGCCCACGGCAACGAGGGAGGCTACAACCCGCTGTTCGAGCTGCTGTACGGCTACCTGGCGGTCACCGATTTGGCAGGGTTCATCGATCTCAAGCTCGGCCGGCAGTTTCACCTGGATCCGATGGACTTCTATGGCTTCGACGGCCTGCACGCGCGCTTTCGTACGCCCTTTTATCTCTCCTTCGAGGTGGTGGGCGGGCTGCGGCAGGCGGGGCTGTACGGCACCGGATTCGGCGACGCGCCGATCTTTCTGCTCGAGGGCCTCGACAACACCGAGTCGAACCCGGGCTGGATGCCCATGGTGGGAGCGGCGGTGGAGACCCGCGGCCTGTCCTTTCTCACGGCGCGGCTCGCCTACCGCGCCGTCTGGCACGTGCTGGACAAAAACCACCCCGGCAGCATCTATCCCGACGCGCCCGGGGAGGAGATCCCCACCACCGGGCTCGCCGAGGAGAAGCTCTCGGCCTTCGCCACCGCTACGCTCTGGAAGCGCCACCTCCAGCTTTACGGCGGGATTCGCTACAGCCTGCTGACCACGCGGCTGGACGAGGCGCAAGGGGGCGTGGCCGCCCGCTTCGGTCCGGCCCGGATCCGCGCCGAGTACGTCATGGACAGCCCGGACTTCAACGGGGACTCCATCTTCAACATCTTCAACACGCAGCCCTACCAGGAGGCGCGGCTTTGGTACGAGCACCGGTTCACCAAGCGCTGGAACGCGTACCTGAGGGCCTCCGCACGGTTTTTCGAAGGCGGTAGCTCGGACGCGCCGCTGTCCACCGAGGAGCGCATCGTGGAGCCCGACGTCGGCGGTGGGCTGGGCGCCACCTACGTCGGCAAGCGACAGTCCGCGCGGCTCGACCTGTATTGGCAGGAGGGGTACGGCGGTCGCACGCTGGGAGCCTACGGCTACTATCGGCGCCAGGTGATCCCCGACTGGCTGGCCCTGGAGGGGCGGGCGGTGATCGCTTATTGGGACGACGAGCTGAGCACCACGCCGGAGGGCGTGAGCGCCGGGCTCTCGGTCGGAGCCCAGCTCCAGCTCACCCAGCTCGTGGCGCTGCACCTGCTGGTGGAGGACAACTTCGGCACCTACAACAAGTCGGATTTACGGCTCTACGGCATGCTCAACGTGTCCTGGTGCACCTATCGGGCCTGCCCGGCCGGGGAGGTGGTGCCATGAGCACGAATCCCGGAGTTATTCTTGCGCGAGCCCTTAGGGAGCGGGTCAAAATAAGGTCTGCAAGTCAGGGCGTCGAGGCGCCCGGCTGGCAAGGCGTGAAGAGGGCGAATATTGCGGGATATTTAACCGATGAGCAACGCAGCCAGCCGGGATGGATCGGCGTCCCGAGTGCAGAGTTTATTTTGACCCGCTCCCTTACCGTGGCCGCCATCGCGCTGGCGGCCCTGGGCCCCCACCTGCTGTCAGCGGTGATGGCCCCGACGAGCCCCTCGCGGAGGACACCGCCTATACCCTGGAGGTAGACGGCATCGAGGGGTTCGGCACCACCGCCCTGGACGCGCCGGTGCAGCAGTCCTACCGCACCGGGCGGCGGCTGGTGGCGCCGCCCTCTGCGGTGCCACCCGCCTTCGAGGAAGTGTATCGGGAGGTGCTCGCTCCACTGCAGCAGGAAAAGACCCTGGTCTTGCTGGTGGAAGACGACGGCGAGGGGTTCGACCCCCAGGAGGTGATGCGGGCCGGTGACGAGCAATGCCTAACTCTCATGGGGACGCAGGAACGTGCCGCCCTCGTCCATGGCGAGCTGCCGATCGAGTCGGCGCCCGGCAAGGGGACCCCCGTCAAGGTGACCGTCCCCCACGCGAGGGAGATGGATGACGATTCGAATCCTGATCGCGGATGATCACGCGATGTTCCGCAGCGGCCTCAAGGCGCTGCTGGAGCTGCGCAACCGCGCCGGGCTGGTCCGCTTCGCCATCGAAAACGGCCTGCTCAATATCCACTGACGAGCGCTGGACCGGCGTCCAATTCGACTACGGATCACCCCCCTTGCCGGGCTCGAGGCCGAGGCGGCGATCGCGCTCACGGCGGACCCGGTCGTTGACGGGGTCCTCGTTCTCGGCGGGGCGTGACGAGGGGGAGGGGCGGCGGCCCTTGAAGACGGTGAGCCCGAGGCTGCCGAGCACCAGCAGCAGCGCCAAGCCGGCGAAGGGCCAGGAGCGAGCGCGGGAGCGGACGGGGAGGCCGGCGATGGTGAGCTCCAGGTGCCGGCGGGGGAACGCGTCGCGGCGGGCGCGGTACACCAGCAGGTCGCCGCCGTCGTGGGCGCGGCGCTTCGGGGGCGTGAGCCGGTCGCCCCGGATCCGGATCTTCCGGTGGTAGTCCTTGATGGAGACGGTGTACCCCAGCAGCGGCACAACGGACTGGAGCTTTACGAGCACCGTGGGTTGGTCATAGGCGTACTTGCAGGAGGCGCGGAGCCGCAGCCCGTGACGCCCGGGGGGGATGGGGCGGGTCACCCGGATGCCCCCTTTGCCCACGTTGGCGCCGCGGGTCCCGCGGGGCAGGGCGATGTCCTTGGCGCCCTGAGGTACCCCAAGCAGCAGCCCGTGGGCGCCGGGGTCGAAGGTTCTGGCGCCGCGGTTGATTACGGAGTAGTCGAGGGCCAAATAGACCTCGCCGCCCTCGATGGCCATCACCCGGAAGGAGATCCAGAGCCGCAGGGATCGGGGGTCCTTTGTCTTGGGTCCGGTGATCGCCGGCGCGTCCCCGTGGCCGTGACCGTGCCCATGTCCGTGGGGCGCCCGCTGCCCAGCGCCAGCAGGGCCGCGCTGCGCCCCGTGGGGACCGGCAGCCTTGCCGACATCGAACAGGAAGCGGACGCCGCCGAGCTGCGGCACGGAGAAGGGCGCGCTGGCCTGGACCCCGGAATCGGCCAGCACCACCACGCGCACCTGCTCGCCGACCCAGGGCGCGGCGGCGATGAAGGCCCGACCCTCGGCGTTGGTGGCCCCCTGGGCCACCACCTGATCCCGCGGGGGAGGTCCCTTCCCCGCCCACGCCGCGGCGGGGAGAAGCAGGACCGGGGTGTTTTCCTGGGGGACGCTTCCCTTGCGCACCAGCACCGAGACGGTGCCGCGTTCCAGTTTCTGATCGGGCAGCGGACGGGAGAGCATCATCCGTCGATCGAAGCCCGACTGCGGGGCTCCGGTGGGGGCGGCCAACGTGGCGATCCAGAGCGCGGTGATCAGGCTGCTCATCCGGGCTTCTCCTCGCTCGACGTCTCGGAAGGAGCTGGCTCTGCGGGCCCCCGCTCCTGCGCGGTCGCCGCGGCTTCGAATCCGTCGGACTCTTCCTGCGGCGAAGAAGCGGCGGGTTGCTCCGTGTCCCCCGCACTCCGGCGCTCCCGGGCGAAGCGTTCGCGGTCGACCTCGGCGTCTTCGGTGGCCAGCACCACGGCCAGCTCTCGCCGCAGGGGTCGGGACTGTGCGGTGACCTCTTCGGGGGTGAGCTTGCCGAGGGCGCCGTCTTCAGCGATCTGCCGCAGCTCCACCACCAGGCGCTGGCGGTGGGTGGCGAGCTCCCGGGCCCTGGAGGGCGCCGGAAGTGAAGCGAGCCCGGCCCCGGCCTGCACCGCGACGGGCCGCAGCACCGGGAGGAAGCTCCAGAGCAGCACTCCCGCCAGGCCCACCGTGGCGGTGCCCACTACCCAGTAGGCAACGGCGGCCTCGGCGTTGGTCTCGTCCACCGCCCCGGCCAGGTAAACGCCCAGGGCGGCCAGCCACGCCACGGCCAGCGCGCCCAGGCCCCAGGCGGAGCGGACGCCCAGCGGGCCGTGGGCTGGTGCTTCCCGCGCGCGGGAAGCCGCCGCGCGTCCGCGGCGCCGTCGGCCCGCGGGCAGCAAACCCACCAGCGCCCCCAGGGCCATCACCCCGAAGCCGATCCAGAGCCAGCTCACCAGGGGGTGCACGGCGACCTTCAGGGTGATCTGCTGGCCGCGCTGGTCGGCGAGCCGTACGTGCAGGTCCTTGCCCCACCCGTGCAGGATGGACACCTCGTTGACCGGCGACCGCGGGTTCTCGTGGTAACGCAGGCTCCCCGGGGTGAGCGCCTCGGCCATGGCCCCGCCGGGCTCCCGTACGAGGATCAAGGACTGCACCGCGTCTCCTTGGGAGCCCCGGTGAAACACCAGGCTGTGATACTGCAGCTCCACGCCGCCCACCCGGTAGGTGTCTCCTGGGCCCAGCACCCGGTCGTTGTGCTCCACCAGGGGCTTGCCGGCGAATCCGAGGAACATCAGGGCGATCCCCACGTGCGCCAGGTGCGCGCCGTAGCGGATCCGGTTGGAGGAGAACACGCCGCCCATGGCCCGCGGGAGCGACTCTTTTTGCGTCCGGGCGCGGATCCGGCTCAAGCGCACGAACTGCTGCAGCACCGCCGCGATGGCGAGGGCGGACAGGCCGATGGTGAGCTGGATGAGGCTGAAGCCGGGGGCGCGCAGGGTCCGGCCGCCGAGCTGGATCTCCTTGCTGAACGGGAACGTCCCGGACCACAGCAGGGGCAGCGCGATGATGACGACGGCCATCACCACCAGCGGCCAGAAGAGCTGATCCAGAAACCGCCGGGGCTGCATGGGCTTCCACGACAAAAGCGGGGCCACGGCCATCAACGCCAGCAAGATCAGCCCCAGCGGCCCCACGAAGCGGCGGAAAAAGGGCGGGCCCACGGTGACCCGTTTGTCATAGATCGCCTCGTGCAGCGTCGGGTACAGCGTTCCCGCCAGCACCACCAGGGTGGCGAGCAGCAGCACCCAGGTGGTGACCACGAAGAAGAACTCCAGGCTGAAAAACCCCGCCAGGCGTCGGGTGGAAAAGCGCCCCTCCACCAGCCGGGCGATCATCAACCCGAAGGTGGAGACGCCCAGGCCCATGAAGATGACGAAGGCCCAGAACAGCCCCTTGTCCTCGCCGAAGGAGTGCACCGAGCGCACGATGCCCGACCGGGTCAAAAAGGTCCCCAGGATGGTGAGCCAGAAGGTGAGCAGCACCAGGAACACCGTCCAACCCCGCAGCAACCCCCCGCGGCGCAGGGAGGCCAGCGCCGCGTGCAGCAGCGCGGTGGCGGTGAGCCAGGGGAACAGGGAGGCGTTCTCGATGGGATCCCAGCTCCACCACCCGCTCCAGTCGATGAGCTCGTAGGCCCAGATCATGCCCAGCACCAAACCCAAGCCCAGCATGATCCACGCGCCGATGATCCACGAGCGCATGGCTCGCAGCCAGTCATCCTCGTCCAACTCCGGTCGCGACGGCCGGATCAACGCCGATACGCAGAAAGCAAAGGGGATGGTGGTGGCGATGTATCCCAGGTACTGCGCCGGCGGGTGCACCAGCATCCACGGGTTGCGCAGCATGGGGCGCATGCCGTTGCCCAGCAGGGGGCGTTCCACCAGGTGCTCGTCGAAGGGGTTTTTCTGAAAGATCAGCAGGTAGAGGAAAAAGCCCAGCACCATCATCAGGATCGCCCCGGCGTGGGGGGCCAGATCGGGCAGGCCGCGGTGGTGCAGCCGCATGGCCAGCGCCGAGAGCAGGCTCAGGATCCAGGCCCAGAACAAAAGGGAGCTTTCCAGATCCACCCACAGGAGGGTCAGCTTGTAGTAGCCCGGCAGGTCGCGACTGGAGCTCGTCTGCACCATCCGCACGAGGAAGTCGTTGGCGAAGATGAGCCCCATGAGCACCACCACCGCCAGGGTCAACGCGGCGGCGGTGGCGTAGATGCTGCGGCGGGAAAGACGGATCAGGTCGCGGGAATCGGTCCGCTGACCCCAGAGCGCGGTGGCCACGGCCAGCCCCGCGAGCAGCATGGCGAGCTCGAGCGCTAGATTTCCAAGGGAAGACAAGCCTAGATTCCTTCCCGGTCCCACGTTGCGTCGGTGGGACCCGATCCATTCCGAGGTGCGCGGTTGAAAACGACGCGCAGAGGTGCTTGTATCTTAGTCACTGTTTTCAGACGGGAAAGGCCTTTTTTACGGTCTTTCGCATGGTGGCCCGACGCGCCTACATCTACCAACGAGGACGGGACGCGACGCTGGGACGGGCGAGAGAGGGACAAGCGAAGCAGGGGAAGGGAAGATGCTTCGGGGGCCAGCGCGGAGCCGACCCCCGGGGGGAGGAGGTGATCACGGTGTGGGGCGAGTGAAGCCGAGGCCCGCTGCGGTCCCGGCGCCGCCCAGGTCGTCGATGGAGTCGATGAGGATCTGCACGATGTACTTGAGGTTGTGCGCCCAGGCCCCCGGTTCCTTCTGGTAGACCTGGTAGTTGAACGCGGCCTTCACCAGAGTCTCGTCCCAGCTCCCGTAGGCGTTCGGGTAGCTCGCCTCGGTGGAATCACAGGTGCCATCGGTCACGTTGTTGTCGTTGAACCAGTACGGATAGCTGTGGGCATCGTAGCAGATGGCCGCCCCCGCCGTGTTGGTGGCGTAGTCCTGCAGCTCGGCCATGAGCGCCGCCGCGATGGTGGACACCTCGTCAGCCAGCGTGTCGGCGGTGCCGTCGCCGTCGTAGTCCTCGGAGGCGTGGCTGCCCAGGCGGAAGTCGCCGGTGGCCACCGAAGTGCCGCCGTGACAGGTGGAGCAGTTGCCGCCGCTCCAGTTGTCGTCGGGCAGGAAGCTGTGGTCCGTGCCCGCCGGATCATGGCAGAAATCACAGCCACCGTGCTGGATGCGGCTGGCCGAGTAGGTCATCCCGCTGTACTCGTAGCCCACCTTGCCGTCGGTGCCGGCGCGCACGCCCGCCGCGGGCAGGTAGTGCACGTTGTAGAACTCGACGTCGCCCCGGGCGATGCCCGCGTTCACCGTGGCGGTGGACTCCCGGCCGCCGTGGCAGGTGCCGCAGAGGTTGGAGACGTTGTCCCCCAGGTCGAAGGACACCTCACCCGGGAAGGTGACCGCGGCCACCGTGGGCAGGTCGGTGGGCGCGCTGAGGTCGTTGTGGCACGTGGCGCAGTCCAGGCCGTTGGCCTGCTCGAGCACCTCCTTGCCCACGCCGTGCTGCAGGTAGAACCGGAAGCCCTCGGAGCCGCTGTGGCACTTGGAGCAGCTCGCCGACACGGCTGCGTCCTCGTCCCAGTGGCGGGCCGCCGCGCTGGCGCCGTCGAAGTGGCCGAAGTCGTTGCGCACGGCGTTGGCCATGTCCACCGGCGTGCCCAGCACGGTGTTCAGATCCGTGATGGAGTCGAACAAAAGCTGGATCATGTACTTGGCGTTGTGGGCGTGGGCGCCCGGATCCTTGAGCGAGGTCTGGTAGTTGTAGGTGGCCCGCAGCAGGCGCGGCGTCCAGGTGGCGTACTGGTTGCTGTAGCTCGCCTCGGCGGCGTCGCAGGTGCCGCCGCTGCCGTCGGTGTCGATGAACCAGTAGGGGTAGCTGTGCGCGTCGTAGCAAAGGTCGTCTGCACCCGACGTCTCGGAGGCGTAGCCCTGGATCGCCTCGTAGAGCTTCGTGCGCAGCCCCTCGATCTCGTGAAACACGCCCTCGGAGGTGTCGCCGTCGCCGTCGTAGTCCTTGCCCACCGACGCCATCATGCGCACGTCCTCGAGGTCGTCCACCGTGGCCACGCCGGTGTGACAGTCGGCGCACTCGGACACCTTCACCTCCAGGGTGTGGGCGTCGTGGCAGCCGTCGCAGGTCTGATAGCCCGGCACGTGGCGGAAACGCCAGTCGTAGGTCTGGTCGGCGTACTGGTAGCCGCCCCGGACCTCGCCCGCGTAGAGCGTGGCGCCCGCCGCGTAGTAGTGGATGTTCAAAAAGCCCAGGTCGGTGTCCACCGTGTCCGGGGCGCCGGTGGCGCCGGCGTCGTCGATGGCCGCCACCACGGAGTCACCCGACTCGCGGCCCTGGTGGCACGTCATGCAGCGAGCCTCCGGGCCGAGACCCGTGAGCTCCACTCCGGAGGGGAAGATGACCTTGCTCAGGTTCTGGGCCGTGGGGTTGTGGCAGGTGTTGCAGTCCACCACGCCGCCGAGGGGGGCGGCGCTGTCCACCTGGAAGGCGGTGGTGCCGTCATCACCCAGGTAGTCGCGGTATCCCGCGGAGCCGCCGTGGCAGCGTGCGCAGGAGGCGGAGACCTCGCCGTCTTCGTCCCAGTGCCGGAAGGCATCTGCGGCGTAGTCCGCGTGCCCCGAGCCGGCCCACGCATCGTGGTTGGGGATGTCGGCGAAGACCTGGAGGTCCAGGCTGCCGGCCTCCAGCGTGTCCCAGCCCTCGGCGGTGATGGTCACGGCGCCGGGCGTGAGGGCGTGCACCTCCCCGGTGGTGGCGTCCACCGTGGCCACGGTCTCGTCGCTGGAGGTCCAGGTGTAGCCCGAGTCCGTGCCGTTGACGGTCTCCGCCGTGAAGGACGACATGGTGTTCATCTTCATGAACACATCGCCGGACACGATCACGGCCAGGTCGCCGCCGCCCGTGGTGGTGACCACCACGGCGTGTCGGCCGGTGACACCCGAGTCGACGCCCGTGGCGGTGATCTCCGCTTCACCAGCGGCGACGCCGGTGACGACGCCGTTCTCGTCCACCGTGGCCACGGTCTCGTCGTCGGACGCCCAGGTGTAGCCCGCATCCGTGCCGTTGATCGTCTCGGCCTGTAAGGTCAGTGTTGCTCCTTCCGACACGCTGTGGTCTCCGCTGATGGTGACCTGGGTGTCGGGGCCGGAGTCGTCATCCGAGCACGCCGCCAGCGCGGGCAGGGCCAGCGCGGCGACGGCGAGCAG
>CAYFWA010000104.1:9982-12749 GCA_964346625.1 uncultured Myxococcales bacterium | reverse complement strand
TCCTGCCAGATCTGCGCAGAATTTGCTCGGTAAGGGACTAAGCGGCGGGTCCAGCCGGAACGAGTTGTGGCTTGATTCTCCGCGTCGGGGGTGGGATTGTCGCCGGCGATGTCCGATCCCCACCCGAGCGGCTCCCGGCGTCCCTGGTGGACGCGACGCGGGGCGCTGCTGGCGCTGGCCCTGGCCTGCGGGCTGGCGGCCTGGGGCCTGGACGCAGCCGTGGCGGCGACTCAGACCCGTGCCACTGCGGCCAAGGTCGCGCGCTCGTCCGCCGTCGCGTCGGACAAGCCTGCGTCGAAGGAGGCGGGGCCGGTGGGCGAGTGCTCGGGCGAGCCCGGGGCCCCATGCACCCAGCGGCGGCTGCGGGCCTACCAGCTCGCGCGCGAGGGGCAGGCGTTTTCCCTCAACGCGGGGGGGAAGACGGGAGGGCAGCGGTTCAAAAAGGGGCCCGAGGGCCATGCGATTCTGCTGCAGAGCCTGCTGGGGGTGCTGGTGCTGCTGGGCCTGGCGGTGGCGCTGTCGGTGAATCGCCGTGCGATCTCCTGGCGGCCGGTGGTCTGGGGGCTGGGCTTGCAGGCGGCCTTCGCCTTCATCGTGCTCAACCCGGTGGTGAGCGAGGTCTTCTTCTCAGCGGTGGACAGCGGCGTGCGGTCGCTTTTGTCCTTTGCCGAGGGGGGCATCGCCTTCGTGCTGCAGGGCACCGAGCCCCACACCATGACCCACCAGGCGGCGGGCCAGCCCTGGGCGGTGGACGCCGTGTTCGTGGGGGCGAAGGTGAGCCCCGCCCTCAAGACCATCGGCTTCTGGGTCCTGCCCACCATCATCTTCTTCTCGGCGCTCATGGCCGTGCTGTATCACCTCAAGGTGATGCAGCTCATCGTGCGGCTCATGGCCCGGGGCATGCAGTTCATGCTGCGCACCAGCGGCGCCGAGACCCTGTCGTGCACGGCCAACATCTTCGTGGGCCAGACCGAGGCGCCGCTGATGATCAAGCCCTTCGTGGGCCAGATGACCCGCAGCGAGCTGATGACCATCATGACCGGCGGCTTCGCCACGGTGGCCGGCGGGGTGCTCGCCCTGTACGTGGCCATCCTGCGGGACGTGCCGGACATCGCCGGGCACCTGGTGGCCGCCTCCTTCATGGGCGCCCCCGGCGCCATCGCCATCTCCAAGATCATGTTCCCCGAGACGGAACGGCCCCAGACCGCCGGGACCCTCGAGGTGCACGTGGAGCGCCCCGACGCCAACACCATCGAGGCGCTGGCCCGCGGCGCCACCGAGGGCATGACCCTGGTGCTCAACGTGGTGGCCATGCTCATCGCCTTCGTGGCCATGGTGTTTTTGATCAACGCCGCGCTGGGCGCGGTGGGGGTGCTGTTTGGCTGGGAGCTGAGCCTGCAGCGGCTGCTGGGCTGGGCGCTTTCGCCGCTGGCCTGGTGCATGGGCGTGCCCTGGCAGGAGGCCACGCTGTTCGGCAAGCTGCTGGGCGAGAAGCTCGTGCTCACCGAGCTCATCGCCTACCTGGACCTGCAGCAGGTGGGCGCGGCCTTCAGCGAGCGCACCACCGTCATGGCCTCCTACGCCCTGTGCGGCTTCGCCAACGTGGCCTCCATCGGCATCCAGATCGGCGGCATCGGGGGCATGGCCCCGGAGCGCCGGGCCGACCTCGCGCGGCTGGGGCTGCGGGCCATGTTCGCCGGGGCGCTGGTGTCGTGCCTGTCGGCGGTGTGGGCCGGCGCGATCTTCCAGCTCTTCCAGTAACGCGATCTTCCGCCTCTTCCAGTACGGAGCCAACCGCGATAGTGTAGGGCACCTGCGCCGCGGGAGTGGCCGCGTCGGCGTTTTTGATGACCCCGAAACACTCGAAGAGGAGCCCATGAAGGACCTGAACGCGAAGATCGACAAGGCGGTGCAGCGCCTGCGCGAGCGCCTGGAGGACCGCAAGCCGCGGGTGGGGCTCATCCTCGGCTCGGGCCTCGGCAGCTTCGCCGAGCGGCTGGCAGAGCCCGTGGTGGTGCCCTACGGTGACATCCCGGGATTTCCGGTCTCCTCGGTGGCGGGCCACGCCGGCCAGCTCGTGGCGGGCCGGGTGGGGCAGACCGAGTGCCTGGTGATGCAGGGGCGGGTGCACTACTACGAGGGCTACGCCCTCGACGAGGTGGTCTTCCCCACCCGGGTGCTGCTGTCCTCTGGCTGCCGCGCGATGGTGATCACCAACGCCGCCGGTGGCATCCACGCCGACCTTTCGGCCGGGGACCTCGTGCTGCTGCGCGACCACCTCAATTTGATGGGGGCCAACCCGCTGCGGGGCCCCAACCCCGACGCCCTCGGGCCCCGATTCCCCGACATGACCACCGCCTACGATCCGGCGCTGCGGGCCGTGGCCAAGCAGGTGGCCCGGGAGCAGGACGTGGATCTCAAGACCGGGGTCTACGCCGCGCTGTCGGGCCCCACCTACGAGACCCCGGCCGAGATCCGGATGCTCGCCACCCTGGGCGCCGACCTGGTGGGCATGTCCACCGTGCCCGAGGTGATCGCCGCCAACCACATGGGGGCGCGGGTGCTGGGCCTGAGCTGCGTCACCAACCTGGCCGCGGGCATCTCCCCCACTCCCTTGACCCACGAGGAGGTGGCCGAGACCGCCAAACGGGTGGAGACCGTCTTCGTGGGCCTGCTCGACGCCCTGGTGCCCCGCCTGGACGCGGCGGTGGCCGGCTGACGGCCCGGGAGGGGAGCCTCATGACCGACAGGACCAACAGGACCGACA
>CAYFWA010000104.1:0-9882 GCA_964346625.1 uncultured Myxococcales bacterium | reverse complement strand
GGCCGACACGGCCGACACGACCGACACGGCCGACACGACCGACACGGCCGACACGGCCGACACGGCCGACACGGCCGACTGGAAGACGGAGCTGATGCAGCGCGCGCTGGCCGCCCGCGACGCCGCCTACGCCCCCTACTCCGGCTACCGGGTGGGCGCGGCCCTGCGCGCGGCCGACGGCCGGGTGTTTTCGGGCTGCAACGTGGAGAACGCGGCCTACTCCCCGAGCTTGTGCGCCGAGCGCCTGGCGGTGGCCAAGGCCGTGGAGGCCGGCGCTCGCGAGCTGACCGCCATCGCGGTGGCCACCGCCAGCGATCCCCCCGCCACGCCCTGCGGGGTGTGCCGACAGGTGCTGCGGGAGTTTTCCACCGACCTGGTAATCCTGTGCGGCAACCCCGGGGGCGGGCTGCGGGAGTTTACCCTGGCCGAGCTGCTGCCCGCCGGATTTTCGGGAGAAGAGCTCCGCCTCCCCGATGCCGGCTCGTCGCGTGAGTCTCGTTGATGCGAACTCGTTGATGCGAAGGAGGAATCCATGGCAGACGATGAGAACGGCAAGCTCGAGGACAAGCGAGCCGTCGGAGGCGACGACGGAGGCGACGACGGAGGCGCCAGCGACGCCAGCGACCGCGTGGAGGTCATCTCACCGGACCAGGCCCGCGTGGCGCGCTCGCTGGCCCGGATCGACGACGATCTCCCGGGCGTCCTGTTCGTGCTGCCCATCGACGACCAGGTGCTGTTTCCCCAGATGGTGCTGCCGCTGGCCATTCAGGGCAAACGCGCGCTGACCACCCTGGAGCAGGTCAAGGAGCAGGGCTCCTTCGTGGGCATCGTCGCCCGCCGCCCGGGCAAGGGCTCGGACGGCGACAGCGAGGATCCGTCCACGTCGCTGTATCACGTGGGAACGGTGGCGCGGGTGATCCAGCAGATCGACTTCCCGGACGGCTCACGGGGGCTGATGGTGGGCGGCCTACGGCGGATGCGCATCAAGCGGTTCCTCAAGACCGAGCCGGTGCTCATCGTGGAGCCCGAGTATCCCGAGGAGAACCAGCGCGATCGCAAGGCCGAGCGAGCCCTGACGCCCCACCTGCGGCAGGGCTTCGAGGAGCTGGTGAAGCTCCGGCCCGACATGCCCGACGAGATGGCAGGCCTGGCCTCGCGGGTGGAGGACACGGGCCGGCTGGCAGACTTCATCGCCGTGAACTCGGGGTTGGAGCTCGCCGAGCGGCAGAGCGTGCTGGCCAACTTCGACGTGGACAGCCGGATCGAGCAGGTCTTCGGGTTCCTGGATCGACAGCTCGACCTGGCGCGCCTGGGCGAAAAGACCCGCTCCGAGTTCAAGGAGAAGATGGAGCAGGCCCAGCGCGAGCACTATCTGCGCGAGCAGCTCAAGCTCATCAAGCAGGAGCTCGGCGAGGAGGTGGACGAGAAGTCCATGGAGGCCGAGGACTACGATCGGCGCATCGCCGAGGCCCAGATGCCCCCGGAGGTGGAGGAGCGCGCCCGCTACGAGCTCAAGCGCCTCAAGGTGCTCCCCCAGGAGGCCGCCGAGTACCACGTGATCCGGACCTACCTGGACTGGCTGTGCGATCTGCCCTGGGCCAAGCGCTCCGAGGAGAACGAGGACGTGAGCCGCGCCGAGCGGATCCTCGAGGATGACCACTACGGCCTCGAGGAGGTCAAGGCGCGCATCGTGGAGTTTCTCGCCGTGCGCAAGCTCCGGCCGGATCGCGGCGGGGCCATCCTCTGCCTGGTGGGCCCCCCCGGCGTGGGCAAGACCTCCCTGGGCCAGTCGGTGGCCCGCGCCATGAACCGCGAGTTCACCCGGATGTCGCTCGGCGGCATGCGCGACGAGGCCGAGATCAAGGGACACCGCCGCACCTACGTGGGGGCCATGCCCGGCCGGATCATCCGGGGGCTGCGCCGCGTGGGGACCCGCAACCCGGTGTTCATGCTCGACGAGATCGACAAGCTCGGCTCCGACTGGCGGGGGGACCCCTCCAGCGCCCTGCTGGAGGTGCTGGATCCGGCCCAGAACCACGCCTTCGAGGATCACTACCTCGACGTCGCCTTCGATCTCACCGACGTGATGTTCATCGCCACGGGCAACTACGCCGGCCAGATCCCCCAGCCCCTGATGGACCGCATGGAGGTCATCGAGATCTCGGGCTACATCCCGGACGAGAAGAAGAAGATCGCCAGCCGGTACCTGGTCAAGCGCCAGCGCGAGGAAAACGGCTTGAGCGCCAAGCAGCTCCGCATCAACGAGCGCACCCTGGCCGCCATCGTCAAGGGCTGGACCCGGGAGTCGGGGGTGCGGGAGCTCGAGCGACGCATCGGCCAGATCAGCCGCAAGGTGGCGGCCGCCATCGTCACCGGCCGGACGTCGGAGGACGAAAAGCACACCATCAGGCCCGAGGACCTGCCCGAGTACCTGGGGCCCAAGAAGTTCGGGCGCGCGCCCGAGGCGCGGGTGACCAAGCCGGGCATCGCCATCGGGCTGGCCTGGACCCCGGTGGGAGGCGACGTGCTGTTCATCGAGGTGCTGCCCACCGCGGGCAAGGGGCAGGTGAAGGTGACGGGCAAGCTCGGCGACGTCATGTCGGAGTCGGCCCAGATCGCCCACAGCGTGGCCCGCGCCCACGCCGTGCGCTACGGCATCGGCGAGGACTACTTTCGCACCCACGACCTGCACATCCACGTCCCGGAAGGGGCCGTGCCCAAGGACGGCCCCTCGGCCGGGATCACCCTCACCACGGCCATCGTGTCGGCGGCCACCCGCGGGGGCCGCGGCGTCAAGGTGAAGGCCAACGTCGCCATGACCGGTGAGATCACCCTGCGGGGGCAGGTGCTGCCGGTAGGCGGCATCCGGGAAAAGACCGTGGCCGCCAAGGCCGCGGGAATCCGGACCCTCATCCTGTGCAAGGAAAACGAGCCCGACGCCGAGCAGCTCCCCGATCGGGTGCAGCGGGGGCTCACCTTCCACTTCGTGGAGGACATCGAGGACGTGCTGCGCCACGCCTTCCCCGCCTCCTGGAGCCGCAGCCACCTGACGCCCGAAAACGGCTGACGCGTGAATCGCCCCCCCTCCCCTCGACCTCGGCGGCTGGACGGAATAGACTCGCCCTCCCGCGGGTTGTCTCCATCGAACCCTGCAACCCAGCCCTGAGCCCCCCCGGAGGAAGGACCCATGAAACGCTTGGTTTTCAAATGGTTGGCGGCGGTGGCGCTGCTTGTCCCCGGCGCCGCGGCCCTGACCGCCGGCGCTACGGCCCTGGCGGGCTGCAGCAAGGAAAAGTCCACCTCCGGCTGCAAAAAGGACACCGACTGCAAGGGGCGTCGGATCTGCGAAAAGGGGAGCTGCGTCGACCCCACGCCTCCCCCCAAGGCGGCCCAGGGCGGCCCGGCGGCCGGGAAGCAGCCCGGGCCGGGCGCTCCGGGTACGCCCCGAGCGGGCACGCCTGGCACGACCTCACCCACCCCTCCCTCGGGGCCGGGCCACGGCCTGACCCCTCCCGGCGCCCCGTCGGGGCCGGGAGCCCAGGCGCCGGGCGCCCCGGCGCCCGGACAGCTCCCCGAGATGAGGCTGTGCATCGGCAAGCGCTGCATGAGCGTGGGGCCGGGCTTCGGGCAGAACCCGGCGGACATGGCGCAGCTCTTCGGGCTGGTGCAGCGCCTGTTCATGCAGGGCCTCTCCGGCGCCGGCCAGGGCGGGCCGCAGGAGAAGATCAAGATCTGCATCGGCAAGCAGTGCGTGACCCTCGACGAGAACCTGAAAAAGGACCCGAGCGCCCTGCTCCGGCTGCTGGGCCAGCTCGCCCCGGGCCTGATCCAGCGGATGTTCCAGGGCAACCTCGGCCGCGGACTGTTCGGCACTCCGCGCCGCCCGACCCCCGGTCCCCAGGGCAAGCCCCCTACGGCCCCCGCGCCGCGCGGCATGTCCGGGCCGTCGACCCCTCGCCCCCGGACCCGGGTGCTCACCGACTACGCCAGCATCGCCCGCGCGGGCGCCCACGCCGTGGGTCGCGAGGCCAGGCTCTCGGGCCTGATCATCACCTCGGTGGCCCCCGACCGCCTGGTGCTCGAGGGCCCGGGCAAGGAGATGATCGTGCTCAAGATCCCCGCGGACAAGCGCAGCCTCGTCCCGCAGCTCCGCACCCGCACCGGCGCGGTGACGGTGCGCTTTCGGATCCTGAGCGCCCCGGTGGGCAAGATCTGCCACGGAGAGCTGCTCGGGGTGAAGTGAGCTGAGCGCTACTTTGGGCCGGGGCGCCTTCTCACCCCGAGCTCGGCTGCCCCATGCGCAGCGGGCCGCCCCGGGCGGTGGGCCACAGCAGGCAGTTTTCCGCCGAGCCGGGGACGGTGAACACGTCCATGCCGTGGTCGAAGGTCTGCACGAAGATCTCGAGGGTGCCGTCCCCGTCCAGGTCGCCCACGGCCGGGGCGGCGGGAGCCCCATTGCCGTTGCCGTTGTGCCCGGCATCGGGCAGCGGCACGTCGTGCAGCAAAGTACCGTCGGCGGCGAGGATCACCAGGTAGCCGGCGTCGTCGCGGTCGGGATCGCCGTAGGTGGTAAACAGGATCTCCGGGGAGCCGTCCTGGTTCAGGTCCGCCACCGTGGCCTCCGAGGCGTACATAATGGGCTGCTGGTGGCTGTAGTTGAACCGCCAGATCTCGTTGCCTTCGGCGTCGAACAGGTAATAGAACCAGTCGTTGAGCGACACGAGCACCTCGGGCCGGGCGTCGCCCTGCAGGTCCACGGTCACCGCCGCTGGCACCCCCCCGGGCGGGTACCAGCCGTCCACCGACACGGGGAGGTCCCCGCGCGGCAGCACCTCCCAGCCGGGCAGCCGGCGCGCGGAGCGCGAGCCGTCGCCGTGGTTGCCCTGCAGCACCATGATGGCGTAGGCCTGGGTCTCGTAGGGCTCGTGCAGCTCCACGTTGGGCACCCCGAGCACCTCGTTTTCACCGTCCCCGTCCAGATCCACCACGTTGGGAGGCGACGCGGTCCACTGGAGCCACTCGGCCCACGAGGGGTGCGGCCACTCGCCGGTGTGCGCGTGGTAGTGGTCGGCCTCCACCTGGGGATCGGCCCAGCGGATGAACTGCCCCCAGGTCAGCCGCTCGCCCTCATGGTCACTCGAGCGGTTGGTGAACCAGGGCGCCGCGTCGATGGCCACGCCGTCGGGATCGAAGGCCTGGATGTGGTGGTTGTCGTAGGTGACCAGGATCTCGAGCTCGGGGTCCCCGTCCATGTCCCCGATGCCGACGTTGAGGCCGTAGCAGCCATAGCCGTGGTGGCCGTAGCCGTTGCGATCCGCGTCGTTGCCCTCCCCGCCGAGGTTGTTGTAGCGAGGCCAGGCCGGAAAGGAGATCCCGTTGGGCTGAAACAGCGAGCCGTCGGCGTTGAACACGAACACCTGGGCGCCCCCGTCCTCGGTGCGCGCCGTCTGGGTGGTGGTGGCCACGATCTCGATGGAGCCGTCGCCGTTGAGATCGCCCCCGGCCAGTCCCCGCACCTCGGGCGGGTTGTCCGCGGTGGTGGTGGAGCTCGGCCAGCCCGCCTTGAGCGCGGGCCCATCGGCGGTCCACTCGTAGGCGTAGACCTCGTGGCCGTTGCCGTACACGATCTCCGTGGTGCCGTCCCCTTCCAAATCCACCACCACGTGCGGCGCGTAGATGCGCCCCTCGCCGCCGTCCAGCTCGGCCAGCTCGTTGCCCGAGGCGTCGAACACGAACACCGAGTAGTAGGCCGCCACCAGCTCCCGGGACCCGTCTCCGTCCAGATCCGCGATCACCGGCGAGGCGTACCAGCTCGTCTGCCCCCGCAGGTTCCACAAGAACACGGGCTCGGCTACGTCCCCGGAAGACGTCCCCGCCTCGCAGGTGGGGTTAGTGGTCCCCCCGGTGGTGCTCCCCCCGCTGGGCGGGTTGCGCCGGTGGTGGGGCGACCCGTCGTCCCAGTCGCAGCCCCCCGCGAGCAGGCCCAAGGGTAGAACGATGCTCAGGAGAGACAACCGGGCTCGGAGGCCGAGACGGAGAGGCATGCGTGACATGTGCGACTCCTTGGTTTCGAGACATTACGGACAGGCGCCGCAGTCGGCGGCGCAGCTCTGACAGGTCTCGCTGGGGCCGCAGGTCCCGTCGCCGCACACGTCGGGGCAGGCGCCGCAGTCGGCGGGGCAGGTCTCGCAGCTCTCGGTGGGGCCGCACTGGCCGTCGGGGCAGGTGTCGGCGCAGGGCCCGCAGTCGGTGGGGCACACCGAGCAGCCCTCGGTGAGGCCGCACACCGCGTCCCCGCACACGTCCGGGCAGGCGCCGCAGTCGTCGGGGCAGGCCACGCAGCTCTCCCAGTTGGCGCAGTAGCCGTCGCCGCAGCCCTGGCAGGTGCCGCAGTCGGCCAGGCAGCTCAGGCAGTTCTCGCCGGTCTCGCAGATGGCGTTGCCGCACTCGGGGGGACACAGCCCGCAGTCCCACTGGCAGCGCTGGCAGGTCTCGGTAGGCCCGCACTGGGAGTCGCCGCACACGTCCGGGCAGGCGCCGCAGTCCTGCGGGCAGCGCCAGCAGCTCTCGGTGGTGCCGCAGATCCCGTCACCGCAGGCGTCGGGGCACTGGCCGCAGTCCCCTGGGCAGTTGTAGCAGTTCTCGCCCAGCCGGCAGACGCCGTCCCCGCACACGGCAGCGCACCAGTCGCAGTCCTGCGGGCAGGTCTGACACGTCTCACCGGCCGCGGCGTCGCAGGTGGTGTCCCCGCAGCCCACGCAGAAGCCGCAGTCCGCCGGGCAGTGGGCGCAGTCCTCGCTGGCTTGACAGGCGCCGTCACCGCACAGGCCCGGGCAGTCCCCGCAGTCCCCCGGGCAGGTGTAGCAGGTCTCCGCCGTGCCACAGTCCCCGTCGCCGCAGACGTCCGGGCAGGCGCCGCAGTCCGCCGGGCAGTCCAGGCAGGACTCGGTGGTCCAGCAGAAGCCGTCGCCGCAGTCGTCGCAGTGCCCGCAGTCGTACCAACAGCTCTCGCAGCCCTCGGTGGGGCCGCACCGCCCATCACCGCAGGTGTCGGGGCAGGTCCCGCAGTCCGCCGGGCAGCTCGTGCAGTCCTCGGGCGGATCGCAGCTCCCGTCCCCGCAGCCTGTGCAGACGCCGCAATCGTCGGGGCAGCTCGCGCAGGTCTCGGTGACCGCGCAGTCGCCGTCGCCGCACTGCGGCGGGCAGGCGCCGCAGTCCCCCGGGCAGTCCGCGCAGCTCTCGTTCCACAGGCACACCCCGTCGCCACACAGCGGCGGGCAGTAGCCGCAGTCGTGCTCGCAGTTGGCGCAGGTCTCGCCCTGATCCTGCTCGCACTGCCAGTCGCCGCACACGGCCGGGCAGTCGCCGCAGTCCCGGGCGCAGCTCTCGCAGGTCTCGCGGGTGCCGCACTGGCCGTCGCCGCAGGTGTCGGGGCAGGGGCCGCAGTCCGCCGGGCAGTCGCCGCACCCCTCGTTGAACGAGCAGATGCCGTCGCCACAGGTCGGCGGGCAGGGGCCGCAGTCCCAGGGACAGCTCTCGCAGGTCTCGGTTGGCGCGCACGTACCGTCGCCGCAGCCGGGGCACAGGCCGCAGTCGAAGGGGCACGAGCGGCAGGTCTCCGAGGCCTCGCAGACGCCATTGCGACAGGCCGCCGGGCAGCTCCCGCAGTCGGCAGGGCACCCGCTGCAGCTCTCGTGGGAGTCGCAGGTGCCGTCGCCGCACACACCCGCGCAGGCCCCGCAGTCCGCCGGGCACCCGCTGCAGCTCTCGCCGGGCCCACAGGTCCCGTCACCACAGGTCTCCGGGCAGCTCCCGCAGTCCCAGGGGCAGCTCCCGCAGTCCTCCCCTGGATCGCAGGTGCCGTCGCCGCAGACGCCTGGGCACTCCCCGCAGTCCGCCGGGCAACCCCAGCAGGACTCGGTCTGCTCGCACACCCCGTCGCCGCAGGTGGCCGGGCACACGCCGCAGTCCGCCGGGCAGCTCCCGCAGGTCTCGGCGGGACCACAGGAGCCGTCCCCGCAGCCCGGGCAGTCCCCGCAGTCCGCCGCGCAGCTCGCGCAGGTCTCGGCAGGGCCACAGTCGCCATCGCCGCACACGTCCTGGCAGGCCCCGCAGTCCGCCGGGCAGCTCTGGCAGTCCTCGTTCGGCGCGCAGGTGCCGTCCCCGCAGACGTCGGGGCAGGCCCCGCAGTCCGCCGGGCAGATGGCGCAGCTCTCGGTGGGGCCGCACGTCCCGTCGCCGCAGACGTCCTGGCAGCTCCCGCAGTCCGCCGGGCAGCTCTGGCAGTCCTCGTTCGGCGCGCAGGTGCCGTCCCCACAGCCGGGGCACGGCCCGCAGTCCGCCGGACACCCCTGGCACGTCTCGGTCACCCCGCACACCCCGTCGCCGCACTGGTCCGGGCACGCCCCGCAGTCTGCCGGGCAGTCGGCGCAGCTCTCGGTGGCGCCGCACACCCCATCCCCGCACTGATCGGGGCACACCCCGCAATCGTCCGGGCAGCTCGCGCAGCTCTCGCTGACGCCGCACACCCCGTCGCCACAGCCCGGGCACACCCCGCAGTCTGCCGGGCACCCCTGGCACGTCTCGGTCACCCCGCACACCCCATCGCCGCACTGGTCCGGGCAGGCCCCACAGTCCGCCGCGCAGCTCTGGCACGTCTCGGTGGGCCCGCACACCCCATCGCCGCACTGAGGGGGGCAAAGGCCGCAGTCCGCCGGACAGCCCTGGCAATCCTCGCCCGCCGCCTCGTCACAGATCCCGTCGCCGCAGCCCGGACACGCCCCGCAGTCCGCCGCGCAGCTCTGGCACGTCTCGGTAGCCCCGCACACCCCGTCTCCGCACAGGTCGGGACAGGTCCCGCAGTCCGCCGCGCAGCTCTCGCAGGTCTCGGTGGCCCCGCACACCCCGTCAGGGCAGGCGTCCGGGCACACCCCGCAGTCCTGCGGACAGGCCTGGCAGGTCTCCTCCTCGCCGCACACCCCATCGCCGCAGCCGGGGCAGGCGCCGCAATCCCGCGGACAGCTCTGGCAGCCCTCGCCCAGCGCCTCGTCGCAGGTGCCGTCGCCGCACACCACCGGACACGCCCCGCAGTCCCCGGGACAGCTCCGACAGTCCTCGTCCAGATCGCACACCCCGTCCCCGCAGTTGGCCGGGCACTCTCCGCAGTCCGCCGGGCAGTTGCGGCAGTCCTCGTCCGCGTCGCACACCCCGTTGCCACAGTCTGCCGGGCACGCGCCGCAGTCTGCCGGGCAGCTTTCGCAGTCCTCACCAGGGTCGCACTGGCCGTTGCCGCACTCCCCGCAGGATCCGCAGTCCTCCGGACACGAGGCGCAGGTCTCGCCCACCGAGCACTCCCGGTCCCCGCACTCGGGCTCCTCCCCCACGGTGCTGCGGCCGCAGCCAGGCCAAAGCGAAAGCCCGGTCAGCAGGGCCACGAGGGCCAACGCGGCCCTGGCCGCGGAGATCCCAGGCCACCACCCAACTCCGTGAAGCTCCGACGAATTCGAGCTGACAGGCGTCATCCTCTCCATGGGACCGTCCTTTCCTCTGGTGATCCGATTGCATCACGGTGTCACCGACACCGTCAAGTGAACGCAGGGCTCCAGGTCCCCCAAGCCGCACAGCAAGATACATGCCGTTCGAATCGTCAGGATCTTGACGGCACCGATCGCCGGTCGCTGAACAGCGCGCAACGGTGTGGCCCTGAGGCGAGTGGGGCCGCTTGGTTTGGGCTTGGGGACACCGACAGACTGGGGGGACGCAGCTTCGATTTCTCGCTTTCGCGGGGGGAATCGCTGAGCCCGGGTGTGATGCGCCTGCCTGCGCGCGAGGGCCCGGGAGGCACAATGCGGCGCGAAAGCGACAAACCGAACCTACGTCCCC
>CAYFWA010000103.1:9137-12825 GCA_964346625.1 uncultured Myxococcales bacterium | reverse complement strand
CGCCCTGAACTGGACACCTTATTCGTGACCGGGGCCTTATTCTTGCGCGAGCCCTTGGATCAATCAGATCCTGCGCGATGACGCAAGTCTCGTTCGCTGGCCATCGATTCTGCTTGTTTTGGCCCCAAACTGTGATACCCACGTCCGATACCGGTACCCGTGATGGCCGATCCCGCCTTCCATTTCGCCTCCCCCCGTAAGCTGCCCGACCCCCGATCGGTTCCGGGTCGCGTGGTGGTGCTGGATCTCGCCTTTGCCGCGGACGTGGGGGGCAAGGTCTCCTACGCCGAGGTCACCGTCCCCTTCATCGAAGGGCTCGGGGATCGCCTGGCCCTGTGGGTGGACCACCACGACCACCCCGAGCACGCGCGCTACGCCGACGACGAGCGGTTTCTGCTCACCACCAAGGCGCAGACCGGGGCGTGTCCAGAGCTCATCGACCCCGCCCTGGTGGCGCGGGTGGGGCCGGTGGACAGCATCCTGGCCCACCTGGACCTCGACGGGATCTATGCCGCCGCCAAGTGGTCGCTGGGCGGCCACCCCCCCTACCCCGAGGCAGACGCGGACGCTCGCGCCGTGGACACCCGCACGGGGCAGCCCGGCCGACTGGGGCAGGTGATGGACCAAGCCCTGCGGGCGCGCTTTCGGGACGACAGCCTGCGCTTTCGCATCTTGTCGTTTTTGCGGCAGGGCTGCGATCGCCGCAGCGAGGACTGGACCGTGATCCGGGAGGCCAGCGACACCTACGAGCGCATGGCCCAGCGCACCCGGGAGGTGGCCGAGGGCTATCGCATCATCGGCCGGGTGGCCGTGATCCGGATCCCTCCCGGCGCGCGGGACCTGGACAAGACCGAGCTGCTGCTTCTCGGCCAGCAGCGGGCCGAGGTGGCGGTGGTGCAGCAGTCGGGCATGATCACGGTGGCCGCCCCCTTCGACTCCGGCTACGACTTCCCCTCCATGCTGGGCATCGGCGGCGGCATGCCCACCCGGGCCTCGGCCCCGCAGGATCGTCTGGACCGGCTGCTCGAGGGGGTCAACCAACGAAGCGCACCGACGGACGAGGCTGGCGCCTCCAGCGATCCCCGCCCCCCCTTTTGAGCCGCCCCCCCGGCACGCCGCTTCCCCTGAAGGAGCACTGCTGCGCCTTTTTGGACGCCGCCGGGATTCGCGACTACACTTTCGCCCATGTCCCCGGGGAGCCACCCAGCGATCCTCTCCACGGCCAGCCGCGCCCTCGGGGCCTGGCAGTGGGCCGAGGACGATGACCCCGCGATGGTAGCAGCCCGTCAAGCCTGGGATCGAGTGGATACGCTGGCCAGCGGGGCGCTGGTGGCAATCGCGGTCATCACCACCATCGTGTGCGCGGTGCTTTTGCTGCGGGAAAAAGCCGCCCCCTGGCGCCGGCGGTTGGTGGCCACCGCCGTGATGGTGACCGGCTGTGCCTTTTTCGCCCTGGTGGTGGGACGGATGGGCGTGATCTGGCTCGTGGCCGATCCCCAGGAGGCCGGGGGCCCGATGCCGGGCAGCGGCGCGTACTGGTACTGGATGCTCTGGCTCGGCGGCGCGACGCTGCTGGCCCTGTCCGGCGTCATCGCCTCCTTCATCATCGTCGGCGCGGAGGACCTGTGAGGGACCGACGATGGCTGGCGCAGCGGCGCCCCCGCCTCCTCTGCGACCGTCGCCCGGGATGGGGCACGGCGACGCGCTCGCTGCTCGTGGGGGTCGCGTGGGGGTCGCTGGTGGCCGCCGCGCTCCCCGACGCCGAGGCGCGCCGTTTGGGCCGGGGGCGTCCCAGCCGGGGGCACGTGCTGCCCCTGAGCCTGCGCGTCAAACACCCCACCGACGTCTACGCCAAGCCCGGCGCCCGACAGAAGTTCGTGGGCACCCTGGCCCGCGGGACGCGGATGCCCATCCTGCAGACGGCCCGCGCCGGCCGGTGCAAGGGGCGGCGCTGGTACCAGGTGGCCCGCGGGGCCTGGATGTGCGCCCGTAACGGCCGACCCACCTGGCGCTTCCCCCAGGGCCGCGCACGGCCGGTGCTGCGCACCGGTCGTCTGGTCCCTCGCCGCGTGTACTTCGCCCGCCGCGACGGCGTGCCCATCTACCTGTCTCGCGAAGACGCCGCCGCCGGCCGGCACGATCGGCTGGTGGAGCGCGGCTTCTCGTTTTCCATCCGCTACTGGCTCCGGATCGACGGCAAGCGCTTCATCTCCACCCGGCGCCACGAGATCGTCCCTCGCAAGGATCTGTGGCGCTATCGCCCCTCCCGGTATGTCGGGCGCGCGCTGCCTGCGGTCCCCCCCCTGCCCATTGGCTGTGCCATCGGCTACAAGTCCACACCCGTGCGCCGCGGGCCGAGCCGCCGGGCCCGGCGGGTGGACCGGCTGCCCCATCACCGATGGGTCCAGATCCACGATATCCGGCGACGCGGCAAACGCCGCTACTATCGCATCGAACGGGACCGCTGGGTGCGCGCCCGGGCGATCCGTCGGATTCACTTCAGCGCCCCCCCGGCCGGCGTGGGCCCGCGGGAGCGCTGGGTGGAGATCCTGCTGCGTCACCAGACGCTGGTGGCCTACGAGGGGCACCGCCCCGTGTATGCCACCCTCGTCTCCACCGGCCGGTGGAATCACAAGACCCCCACCGGCATCTTCCGGGCCCGCACCAAGGTGGCGATGTCCACCATGACCAACCAGGAGGGCGCCGGAGAGCTGTACCGGGTGGATGACGTGCCCTGGATCTTCTTTTTTCACAATGGCTACGCCGTACACGGCACCTACTGGCACGATCGCTTCGGCATCCCCAAGAGCCACGGCTGCATCAACCTGTCGCCCCGCGACGCCCGGTGGCTCTTTTCCTGGGCGCCGCCTCGCCTCCGCCCCGGCTGGACCGCGCTCCAGACGTCGCCGCGCCACCCCGGGCTCATCATCCGGATCCGGAGGACCACCCGCCACGAGGTCTCCTACCGCGGCCCCGACAACCAGCGCCCCGGCCTGCCCCTGCCCACCCTGGCCGAGGGCCCGCGCTGACCCGACGCTCCCCCGCTTGTCCGACGCCCGTCCGGGCGCTATGTTGGGAGGTCATGACGGATCTGCGTGACCAGCTCCTGAAGGCCGGCTTGATCGATCAGCAGACCAAGCAACAGGTGGACACGGCGGAACGGCGGGACAAAAAGAAGAAAAAACGCAAGAAAAAGAAGAAGAAACAGCGCGCGAAGGAGCAAGGCTCCGACGAGCAGCGGCTGCAGGCCTGGCAGGACCGCGTGGCCGCCCAGGCCGCGGAAAACCGCGCTCGAGCCGCCGCCGAGCACGCCGAGCGCGAGTCCCACGAGCGGCGCAACCGCCTGGCCAACCTGGTGGACGCCTGGGCCCTGCGGATCACCAAACCCGGCAACCAGCGCTTCTGCTTCGTCACCCGGGAACAACGGATCCGGTGGCTGTGGGTCACCGCGGAGCTGGCCTTCGAGCTCGAGCGCGGGGCGCTCGCCATCGTGGACAATCCCGGGGACACGGACCTGCCCCACGCGCTGGTGCCCCGGCAGGCCGCCGAGCGGATCCGGAAGCTGGATCCGGAGGCCATCCGGTTTTGGAACCCGGAAGGACCGCCGTCCAGCTCGGACGGTTCTCCGGGGAGCCCGGAAGGACCGCCGTCCAGCTCGGACGGTTCTCCGGGGAGCCCGGAAGGACCG
>CAYFWA010000103.1:8258-9037 GCA_964346625.1 uncultured Myxococcales bacterium | reverse complement strand
CTATCGCGGGCCGACGAGCCCCCGCCGTCCACGGGTTGATCCCTGCAGGCGGATCCCCCTCACCTCGAATTGATTCGTGGTTCCGTGCCTACCGCTTGGCCGGGGGCGCGGCGGCGGGGCGCTTCTTGGCCGGTGGGGCAGCCGGGGGCGCAGCGTCGGGACTGAAGCCCGCCTCTTCGAGAACGGACTGGATGGCGATGCACTGGGGCGCGCGGAAGGCGGCCACGGCGAACTGGGGGCAGCCCGTCTTGCTGAGCCACACCTCCACCACCGAGGGCTCCACCTGGATCTCGTTGCCATAGCCCTTGCCCGTGAGGCAGCCCAGCAGCTCCCGCCGCATGGCGACCTTGACCTTGCCCAGCCGCGCCTGGTCGTTGCGCTCCTTGTCGGTGACCTGACGCCCCATGTTCACGTTGAACACGTCGTCGTAGCACTGCATGGTGCGCTTGACGAAGCGATCCACCAGCGGCTCGAACTGCTGGCGGGGCCTTGGCGCCTTGGGGCCGGTGTCCTTGCCGTAGCCGCAGCCCACCGTCGAGAGCAGAGTCAGCGCGCCGAGCGCGCATCCGAGTTGTTGCAGTCTTCGCATCGAAATCCTCCCTCGAGGCGAGGGCGCGGGGATTGAACCCCCCGCCGTCGCGTTCGTTTGAGCCCGGCGAGCGCACCGCTCCGACTCCCTCGGAGGGACTCGCCAATCACCCGTTTGTGGACTACTTCATCGCGTCGGCCTTCATCGCGTCGGCCTCCATCCCCGCGGCCTTCATCGCGTCGGCCTCCAT
>CAYFWA010000103.1:6056-8158 GCA_964346625.1 uncultured Myxococcales bacterium | reverse complement strand
GCGTCGGCCTCCATCCCCGCGGCCTTCATCGCGTCGGCCTCCATCCCCGCGGCCTTCATCGCGTCGGCCTCCATCCCCGCGGCCTCCATCGCGTCGGCCTCCATCCCCGCGGCCTCCATCGCGTCGGCCTCCATCCCCGCGGCCTCCATCGCGTCGGCCTCCATCGCGTCGGCCTTCATCCCCTCCGGCGCGTCCTCGTCTCCCATGTCGTCCAAGCCCAACCCGTCATCGAACCCCGCGTGGTCGACCAGCTCCTCGAAGAGAAACTGGCATTTTTTGAACTTCATCAGGTTGGCCGCAAAGACCGGGCATTTTTCGTGCTTCAACAGATCGTCCAGATGCCTGGGATCCATCTTGCCGCTGTAGCCCTTGCCGTCCGCCGACTTCTGGCCTCGCAGGCAGGTCTTCAGCCCCATCACCAGGGCTTGGGTGGCCTTCTTCCAGCCGTCCTTCCCCGAGCCCTTCTTGGGCTTGTAGGGCAGCTTCTCGTGCGTAAAAACTTCGTCTTTGCACTTGAGCACACGCTTTTTGAACGTCTGGATCTTGCTCTCGGCCTTCTTGGTGATCTTGCCCTCTTCGCCATACTCCGTCTCGTGCTGGCTGGCGAAGTACCAGGCGTAGATGCCAACGCCCCCCCCCGCCAACACCAGCACGGCCAGGATGCCGAGTCCGATTTTTTTGCCCTTGCCTGCCATGGTTTCCTGCTCCTTGGAAGAGACCCCGGGATTCGCGAGCCGCGGGTGTCCGCGGCCGTCTGCCCCCGGCAGCGGCCCGGAAGGCGACCGGGATCGGCTTCGGCCCGTCCACGCCGTGCGGGTCCAGTGCTCGCAGCTCGTCGATTCGTTGGGAGCGGAGCATAGCAGACTTTCTCTAGGCGCGAAACCGCCTTGGGGTTCCGCCTCGAGCACACAAGTTGTCGATGACAAAAGAGAATCGCGCAGCGCGGGGATCACGCGACCCTGGGATTCCTAATCGCCAATCCCATGCGTATCGCTGCTGGGGAGGGACGGGACATCTCCGGGAAACGAGCCCCCATACGGCAGGAAGCGCCAGGGGATCAGGAGGGGGCGCCAGAGGTGGGGTCTGAATCCGGGTCCGAGTCCACGTCGGGCCGGGGGGTGGGGGGGGCGAGGCGCTGGCTCGGCGAGCCGGGCTGCGGCGGGGGCGCTGGCTCTTGCGCCTCCCCCTCGCGCTCGGGGTCCTCGTCCAGCTCGGCCTGGATCTCGGCCAGGGGGCGCACATCGGTGTAGGCGTGAAAGCTCGAGTTGGCGTGGAAGGTCACCTCCCTCATCCGGGAGGTGAAGGTGTCCGAGACCACCTGGCTTTCCTGCTTGAAGGCCATCTTGTAGCGGCTGCCCTCCGGGTGCACCGCCAGCATCAGCAGCGGCGACGAGCGGAACTCCAGCGCGCGGACGGTCTCGGCCGAACGTAGGTGACCCTTGAGCCGACACCGACCCTCCGGGGTGACGTGCCGGTTCCCGTAGATGTTCTGGTACCGATACCTCCGCTTTCGATGCCGATCGGGCGCGTCGAACACGAACACCGAGGCGCTCAAGGTGAGGGCGATCACGCGACCCGGAGCGTCCCGCCTCACGTGCGAAGTCACTTGATACTCGTGGTCGCCCATCAGCTCGGCGAAGATCCGGGCCTGCGTGACGTAGGTCTCCGAGAGCACGTCCAGTAATATGAGCTCCTCCCGATCGAAGGCGGCGAGCTCCACCTCCGGATCGGGCAGCATGTGCGCGAAGATCCCACGAAGGTGGGCCTGCTGCCGGCTGTCGAGTAGCCGGAAGAACGGAAGCTGGACCCGAAACCCCGAACGCCAGGGCTTGGCGAGCGCCTCTTCCTCCTCCTTGAGTGGGCGCACCACCTCCTCCATGAAAGAGCGGATGTGATCCACGTCGACCAGCGCGTCGGCGAAGGCCCCGATGGGTGGTGCGTCTTCGGCAGGCATGGCGTGGATCCGACGACTCCTGAGCGATCTCCTGTCGGTCCGAGAGCTGCGCTGGGCACCCACGAATCATGAACGCGCGGCGCCCTCCGGATGATCTGCTCTCTAACAATACCGGATCCGCAGCGATTCGGCCACCAGCAGTCGGTCG
>CAYFWA010000103.1:0-5956 GCA_964346625.1 uncultured Myxococcales bacterium | reverse complement strand
CGGTCGGCAATCGGTCGGCAATCGGTCGCCGGCGCGCGACGCCCTCCTCCAGTACAGCGGACAGCGCCCACCCGGGTTCAGCGTGTGCCTGGGTGCGTCATGATGGGCGCAGCCCGGATCGGGAACCAACGCGGGCTCCGCCGGGAGGGCGGTACTGACATCGGAGAGGGATGATCCTGGATGGCGCCCGGTTTTCTCCGACGGACGTTTGGTGTTCCCGCCTGGCCGGCGCCGAAAAACGGACGCGGAATCGTCCCTCGAGGACGTTCCCGTTCAGTCCTTCACGTAGGTCGCCAGCCGCTCGGCTTCAATGGTCTCCTTGAGCTTGTCCAGCCCCCGGACCTCCACCTGCCGAATCCGCTCGCGGGTGAGGTTCATGATGTCCCCCACCTCCTCGAGGGTCATGCCCCCGCGATCCGCCACGTCCAACGAGCAGGTCTCGGGCATCTCCCAGACCTCGAGATCCGGGAAATTCAGCTTCAACGAGCCCTTTTCCTCGTTCACGTCGAGGTACAGGTGGTGGCGACAGCTCACGAAGGGGCACGGGCGGATGCCGTGAGAGCACTCCTTGCGCGCCCGGGGCCGCGGGATCTGCTTGTAGGGAGCCAGCAGCTCCATCATCCGCAGCTCGTCCTTGCTCAGCCGCTTGGGCGCGATGGTCCTCGACCGCATCCGCTGCCGCCGGCGATTCCGTCGCCTGAAGCTCTGGCGCTTCGGTAGCTGCGATGCGTCTTCGGGTGGGTTGCCTTTCCCCCGGGCCTTCGTCTTCCGGCTCGTCCCGTCCTTGCTCATGGTGCCTGCTCCTCGTGACCGGCTCGCGATCAGCTGCTCTGGTCGTCCCTGCGATTCGCGCGTGTGCTCCCGCTAGCAGCCCCGCGCCACGCTGGATCCTTCGTGGCTTGGGGTACTCCTGGAGCGCTCAGTAAAAGCGCCCCGCCGATTCTTCCTCGTCTTCGAGCCCCTCCGCCGACGCCGCTCGTTCCGGGCTCCACGCCACCTCCTGCTCGAGGTGGTGCAGCCGCTGCACCAGCTCCCGCGCCTCCCCCCCCGCCGCCTCCAGCTCCTCCTCCAGCCGCTCCCGGTGGCGCGTGTCGAAGTGCGGGCCGGCCAGCTCCTGGCGCATCTCTTCCAGCAGCTCCCCCAGGTCGCTCTCGATGGCCTCGATGCGAGGCCGGAAGCGAATCCAGCTCTTTTGGATCTGCTCGATGGTCAGCCCGTCGGCCATCATCTGCTTGATGGCTACGATCTGCCGCAGCACGCTGACGGGATAGACGCCCCGGGACCCCTTGTGCTTGCCCTTTTTCCCCACGCGGCGGCTGCGGGGGAGCAAGCCGAGCTGGACGTACTTGCGGAAGGTCCCCTCGGACAGCTTCACCCCGCGCTCCTGGAACACCGTCAGGATCTCCGCCGAGGAGATGCCTTCGGCGAAGCGCTGCTCCAGCGCCACGAGCTCGGCGTCCGCGAGCACCACCCCACCGGGGGGCGGTGCAAGGGGGGGACTGCTTCCGGGGTGCATCACCATTGCGTTTCACCGGTTTGCTTGTTATCTCTTGAACGCAATATTTTGAGCCTAGTATCGTGAATGGTTTCCAATTAATAAATTACATTGAGTGTACTGTCAAGAAAATAAGGCATTACATGTACTTATGGAAAATTGCCCCCTGCGTCTCTGTTCAGCAGCCACCACATCTGGTGTGTGCGAAAGCTCCCCTGTACAACCGGAAGTGGGCCGGTCCGCGCAGACGCAACGCGTCAAACCCCGGAGCGTGTCTCGATTCCTCGATGGGTTCGCGACTTTTTTGGGGGGGGAGGGGACGCGAGCGGCGCCGGGCCGCTACTCCGCGGGCCGCTACTCCGCAGGCCCGGCGCGGTGGACGCCGTCGAGGACGCCGTTGACGAAGGTGGCCGAGCCGTGATCGCCGAAGCGCTTGGCGAGCTCCACCGCCTCGTTGATCACCACCCGCGGCGGCGCCGTGCCCTCCAGCAGCTCCGCCGTGGCCAGCCGCAGGATGCTCAAATCCACCGCCGCCATGCGCTCGATGCGCCAGTTGCGGGAGGCCTGCTGGATCCGCGCGTCGATCTCCGAGCGTCTCCCATCCAGCGTCTCGACCAGCCGCCCAAAGAAGGCGGGATCACCCCGCGAGACGACCGGGCCCGAGGCTTCGGCCAAAGCGGCGTCGAGCGCGTCCGCGCCGGCGTCGGATGCAGGAGCCATCCCCGGGATCACCTGCCCCACCGGCTCCCCGGCCGCCCACTGCCCCGTGAGCTGGCTCTGATACAGAATCTGGAGCAGACGCTCCCGGCTGGCTCGACGTGGTGGCACGGTTCGATGACTCACTTTGAAGGCGGTTCAAACAGGGGCAAATCGGGGGGCGAGTCAGGTGAGTCAGAGCTGTTTGTAGATGTTGGCCAACTCTACCGCGGCGACGGCCGCCTCGGCGCCCTTGTTGCCGGCCTTGGTCCCGGCACGCTCCACGGCCTGCTCGATGGTGTCCGTGGTGAGCACGCCAAAGCCCACCGCCACCTTGCCCTCGGACACCACGTGCGCGATGCCCTTGGTCACCTCGCTTGACACGTAGTCGAAATGCGGGGTCCCGCCCCGGATCACCGCCCCCAGACACACCACCACGTCGTAGTCACCGCTGTCGGCGACGCGCCGCACCACGCCGGGCATCTCGAAGGCGCCCGGGAGCCGGATCACGGTGATGGCGTCTGCCTCGGCGCCAGAGCGCAGGAGCTGATCCAGCGCGCCCTCCAGCAAGCGATCGGTGATGAAGCTGTTGAACCGGGAGACGAGCAGCGCGATCCGCAGCCCGGCCGCCGAAAGTGATCCTTCGATGGTCTTGGTCATGATCCTTGTCCCTCCGAGGTGACGAGCTCGCCGCGTTGGCGCTTCCGATCCAGGTAGGTCACGTTGTGCCGGGTCTCCTCGATGGGGATCGGCACCCGATCCACGATCTCCAGGCCGTAGCCGGTGAGCCCCGCGATCTTCTTCGGGTTGTTGGTGAGCAGGCGGATCCGCCGGACTCCCAGGTGGGCGAGCACCTGGATGCCGAGCCCCACCCCCCGCAACGCCACTGGAGCGTCCGGGTTGCGGGGCTGCTCCTTGGGGGTGCGGTGCATGACGTGGGTCTCGAACTGCCGGCGCACGTCGAAGGTCCCTGGGAGGATGTACAGAAACACCCCCTTGCCCTCCTGTTGGATCATCCGGAGGGACTCCCGCAGGGTCGGGCCGCACACGCAGCTGCGCAGGTTGAAGGGATCTCCCACGCACGCTGCGTGCACCCGAACCAGCACGTCCTCCCCGGGCGCGAACTCGCCGAGACACAGGGCCAGAAACTGGGTGTCCTTCACGGGGCTGGTATAGACGTAGGAGCGGAACTCGGCGTCCACGCCCTCGAGGCCGGGCAAAAGCACCCCCGAGTCCACCTGCTCCACCAGCGACTCGCGAAACAGGCGGTAGGTGATAAGGTCCGCGATGCTCAAGATGGGGATGTCGTGCTCCCGGGAGAACACCTCCAGGTCCGGCATCCGAGCCATTGTCCCGTCATCGTTCATGATCTCGCAGATCACCCCAGCGGGCTCCAGCCCGGCCATGCGCGCCAGATCCACCGAGCCCTCGGTCTGGCCGGTGCGCACCAGCACCCCGCCAGGCTGCGCGCGCAGGGGGAACACGTGCCCCGGCATCACCAGGTCGTCCGGGCGCGCCATGGGGGAGATGGCGGTCTTGACCGTCACCGCACGATCCGCCGCGCTGATGCCCGTGGTCACGCCGTGGCGCGCCTCGATGGAGACGGTGAAGGCGGTGCCAAAGGGAGACCGATTGGCCGGGGTCGGCACCATCATGGGCAGCCCAAGCTGCTCGCAGCGCTCGTCGGTGAGCGTCAAGCAGATCAACCCCCGGCCGTTCTTGGCCATGAAGTTGATCGCCTCGGGGGTGACCTTCTCGGCCGCCATGCACAGATCGCCCTCGTTTTCCCGGTCTTCGTCATCCACCAGGATGATGAGCTTTCCCCGCCGGATGGCCTCGATGGCGGTTTCGACTTTCTGGATTGCCTCGCTCACGTTCGCTCCTTGTCGCGTGGTCTACGCTGCTCGGGTGCGCGGCGCTGCCCGCGTGCGCTGCGCGGCGCTGCGCGGCGCGGCGCGGCGCTGCGCGGCGCTGCGCTGCGCGGCGCGGCGCTGCGCGGCGCTGCGCGCGTGCTCCATGCCGTGGTGCTCGATACTACAGAAACCCGTGCTCCGCCAGCTTGGCAGCGCTCAGCCGCTCCACCGGCGCGTCGCGGGTCTCGAGCATCTTTGCCACGTACTTGCCGATGATGTCCATCTCCAGGTTCAAGTGGTCCCCCACCTGGCGGTCCGCCAGGGTGGTCTGCTCCCAGGTGTGCGGGATCACCGACACCTCGAAGCGCCCCGCCTCGAGGGTCGCCACCGTGAGGCTGATGCCGTCGAGCGCCACGGATCCTTTGGGCACCAGGTACCGCTCGAGCTCGACGGGCAGGCCCACCGTCACCCGGTAGGCGTCTCCGTCCGGGCGGACCTGCTCGAGCCGCCCCACGCCATCCACGTGGCCTTGCACGAGGTGGCCGTCGAGGCGCGCCCCGAGGCGCAGGGGCCGCTCCAGGTTCACGCGGTGCCCCACGCGCAGATCGGCCAGGGCCGTGCGCGCCATGGTCTCGGCCACCGCGGTGAGGCGGACCCCCCCGGCGTCGGCGGTCACCACCGTGAGACAGGCGCCGTTGACCGCCAGGCTCTCGCCCTCGGAAAAGCCCTCCGCGGCCAACGCCGTGGCCACGGTGAGGGTGGTGGACCGCTGGCCCGGCTCCAGCCGGCGCACCGTGCCCAGGTCTTCGATCAATCCGGTGAACATGGTTACTGGTCTGCTTCCCCCGACTCCGGCGCGGGTGCCGCTTTCGAGGCCTCCGCGGGCGACGCGGGGCGTCCCCGCACGAGCCAGTCCGGGCCCACCGAACGGATGGAGACGTCGGTGAGCTCCAAAGCCCGGTCCATGCGGGCGATTCCCGTGCCCGCCACCGCCGGCACGGCGTCCAGGCCGCCCACGATCTTCGGGGCCACGAACCACTGGATCTCATCCACCAGCCCGCCCTCCAAAAACGACGCCGTCACCGCGGCGCCCCCCTCCACCAGCAAAGTGGTGAGCCCCCGCTCGGCCAGGTTCTCGAGCAGCGCCTGCGCGCTCACGTGACCGCGCTTGGAGGGCAGCCGCAGCACCTCGGCGCCCGCGGCCTCGAGCCGACGGACCGACTCGGTGCTCGGCCGGCGGCGGGTGGCCACGATGGCCGAGGGGCCGTCCTCGCGGCGGGCAAAGACCTGGGCGCCTGGATCCAGGTTCAGGCTCCCGCTGAGCACCACGCGCAGCGGATCCCGCCCCCGCGGAATCCGGCGGCAGGTGAGCCGGGGGTCATCCACGCGCACCGTGCCGCCGCCCACCAGGATGGCGTCCAGACGATCCCGCAGCCGGTGCGCCTCCTTGCGCGCCGGGGCCGAGGTGATCCAGCGGCTGTGTCCGGTGCGGGTGGCGATCCGCCCGTCCAGGGTGGACGCCAGCTTGAGCACCACCCACGGCCGCCCCCGGGTGACGACGCTGTGAAAGCCCCGGATGAGCTCCTGGCAGGAGGCCTCCCGCACGCCCAGCGTCACGGCCACCCCCGCCTGCCGCAGACGCCCCAACCCCTGGCCGTCGGTGTGGGGGTGGGGATCGCGGGCCCCCACCACCACGCGCTTGATCCCGGCGCGCAGGATGGCGTCGGTGCAAGACCCGGTGAGGCCCTGGTGATCGCAGGGCTCCAGGGTCACGTACATCTCCGCATCCGGGGGCACGGTGAAGCCCAGCTTGCGCAGGGCGTCCACCTCGGCGTGATCGGCGCCCGCCCGGTGGTGGTATCCCCGGGACAGGATGCGCTCCCCGCACACGATCACCGCGCCCACCGGTGGG